>CALKKN010000269.1 GCA_937995275.1 uncultured Lysobacterales bacterium
CTTGTCCGCCTGCCGCGCGGAGGCAGAATCAACCCGGAAGTTAACCACAATTCGGCCGGTCACGCCACCTCGCGGCGCGCCTCGCTGGGCGCGTGCCCGGTCCAGCCCTTGTAGGCGCGCGAGAACGAACTGGCTTCCGAGAAGCCCAGCAGGTAAGAAATCTCGGTCAGGGTCTTGCTGCGGTCCTGGATGTACTGCTGCGCCAGTTCCTTCCGGACCTCGGTGAGCAGTACCTTGAACGAAGTGTTCTCCTTTTGGAGCTTGCGGTGCAGGTTGCGGGGCGTCATGTGCAGTTCCTCGGCGACCGAAACTTCGCTGACGGCGCCGTTGGCGAGGCCGTCGATAATCGCCGCCTTGACCCGGTTGACGATGTCCTGCCGGGCGCTGTGTGCCAGGTACTTGACCACAATGTGTTCGTTGAGCTTCGCCAGTTGGTCGTTCGAGCCCGTCAGCCGCTTGTCCACGTCTGCCAGGTCCAGGACCATCATGGTGGTGTCGGCGCCGAACTCGATAGGGCAGCGGAAGAGTTCGTAATGATAGGCCGTCTGCGGCGGCTGCTCCTGGCGGAAACACAGGCGCACCGGGTTGAACTGGTCACCTGCGATGACACGGCAGAACTTGATGATGGCCGCCAGCTGGCCATCCTCGCGGATTTTCTGGTTGAGCACCGGCAGGTGTGCGTCGACACTGACGTAGTAGTGCCGGTCGTCCTCCGACAGGTCGATGGTGAGCTTCTCCTGGATCACGCGGGCGTACCGGCTCAGCCGCAGGAACGCGGTCCGCAGGCTGGAACTCGCCAGCCACGCGAAACCCAGCGGACCCAGGTGGGCCGGCCGGAAGTACTCGGCGCCACGCAATCCGAAATACGGATCGCCGGAGAGTTCGGCAGCCCGCTCGTCCAGCCGCTGGTAGCGATCCACGGGCACGCGCGCACCCGCGTCGAAAATCAGCTCGGGCTCGATGCCTTCCTCCCGGAACAGCGGCGCCGGGTCGATGCCGTAGCCTTCCAATTGCCGCCAGAGCGCGCCGAGCGCTGGAGCAAATACCGACATGGGGAGTGGCCTCCTGTCGCCAGTGGGCGGATACGGGCATTCTCACTGAGCCCGGCCGCTGGCGTCAACTGTGCTTCCGGCCAGGACAAGCGCACCGTGCCGGCGCCGTCTAGAGTGCAGTCCTGAGCGAGGCCAGCGCATCGTTGGCCGCATTGGAAGGAATTGGGTCAATGGAATACCTAGACGACGACATGGCCAATCAGGAACTCCCCTCCTGGATGAAACTGGGACGCAGCGAGTTCCTCCTGCGAACGGAGGTCGCGTTCTGGCGCGACCTCGTGGAAGGCTGCGGCGACGCGGTGCCGCCGGAGAGCATCGAACGGATGCAGCAGGCGCTGGCGCTGGCGGAAAGCCGCTTGTTGCAGCTTTACGCCACCGGCCGCGGCACGAACCGGTCAAACGGTGGTCCGGTCGGGGCAAGCGCCCGCGGCGGTACGTCCATAAACTGAAGTCGAAGGTCGAGGCAGTATCGCCTTCATGTGTTGAATCTCCTCTGATGTGTGTGCCCTCGAGGGGCGGGAAACTGCCCCTCATTTTTTTGGTCCCTGAGCAGAATGGAGCAGGAGCAATGAAGAAAACGTTGCTGGATGGCTGGAAGAGTCTGCTGCGCTTGCTGCGGTTTGTCTTCTGGTACGGATTCGCCGTGGCCGTTCTGCTGTACCTGCTGCCGGCCGCAGGATTGCTGCTCGAGCAGCACTACGAGGCGCTCAGCAGCACGGTCAAGTTTTTCGCGGTGCTGGGCCTGTTCGCCTTGATCGGCGCCTGGCAGGTCCTGAGCATCCGGGACCGCCGCTGACCGCGCCCCGGCCGCCCTGCGGGCTTTGTCTTCCGGCCGCTCTTGGCCGATAATTACCCGATGTCTGCGAGAGAATGTGGCAGTTGCACCGCGTGTTGCGAAGGTTGGCTGGTGTCCACCGTCACGAATATGTACCCCGGCCATCCCTGCCGTCATTGCACGGGGAAAGGTTGCGCCATTTACGCCAACCGCCCGCAGGATCCCTGTATCAACTTCATCTGCGGTTGGGTGCAGGCCGACAGCCCGCTGCCGGAAGACATGCGTCCCGATCGGGCCGGCGTCATCGTGCTGCTGGGCCGCCAGTGGCAGGGCTGGCCCATCATCGATGCGATCCCCATGGGCCAGACCATTCCGGAAGAGAGCGTCGAGTGGCTGAAAGCGTACGCCCAGGAAGTACGTACCCCGCTGATCCTGCGGGACTACCTGAAAAAGGGCGACAGGTACGTAGGGCAGCAGACACGCGGATTCGGGCCGCCTGCCTTCCGCGATACGGTCAAGTATGCCATTGGCCCCCAGGACATCGTCCGGATGTAGGACCGGGGTGCGGGTCAGGCAGCCCGGCCGCGATATTCCGCCGGTGACAGGCCGGTATGCCGCTTGAACGCGTGTGAAAAATGGCTGCGGCTGGCAAAGCCGCACTGTCTGCCAATGAGTTCGATGGGTGACGAATTGCTTGCCAGCAGCCTGGCGGCCCGTTCCAGCCGCACGTGATTCACCAGGTTCATCGGAGAGCTCAGAAACGCCTCGTGGAACCGCCTGGCGAATGCCGAACGGCTCATGTGCGCGGTTTCGGCCAGCGATTCGACCGAATGCGGTGCAAACGGGTCTTCCATGATGCGGTCGATGGCTCGCGCCAGTCGCGGATCGTCCAGTGCCCGAAGCCAGGCCAGGCTTGCCGCGGACTGGGAGGCCAGTTTCCGCAGCATGTGCACCATCAGTTGCGTCATCATTGCACCCTGGAGCACGGGTGTGCCCGGGGCGTCATCCGTTTGCACCTGGACCAGTGACGAGAACAGGTTGGGGATCTGCGGTATGTCCGACAGATCGACGACCAGGACCTCCGCGAGGTGATCGAACAGACCGATGGCCTCCCCGTAACGTACGTTCAGGGTTCCACAGCCGACGACCATCTCCGCCTGGCTGTCATCGCCGGCGATGATGTAGTGGACCGGCGGGCCTGATGGCGTGCAGTCGATCTTCAACTCGTGGTCGAATTCCTCAGCAGTGTCGAGCGAATGCCTGGTCCCACTCGGAATGATGATGAGCCAGTTTGGCCCGATGGCCGTGTGCGTCCCATCCGGACAGCTCAGCCAACCTTCACCCTCGACGACGAAATGGAGCATGGCGCAGGGCGGGCCGGGCAGGCTCAGCCGCCAGCCTGACTGCAGCATGCACAGGGCGAACGGCTCGACTTCAACGCTCAGGTTGGCGAGGTAGCGGTCCAGAATCGATGTTCCATTCTCTGCCATAATCATGACCACCGCGGCTGGTTGGCGTATCCGGTCTCCCGCGAAGGTCGGAAAGTCGGACGGATTCGCACAGGTTGTGCACCAATTGGCACATTCTCCCAAGTGAGAATAGACTCCGACAACCGAAGATGCTACCCGGCGGCACCGGGAGCCTTAACCAGCAAGGAGAGAACCATGCAAAGAATCACAGCTACACACTGGGTGATGTCACTGGGCCTGTCGCTGATGCCGGCTTACGGTATGGCGCAGCTTCCCAACCCCGGTCTGGACATCGACGCTGCGCATACGGCCGTCGTGATAACGGACCCCCAGAAGGACTTCCTGAGCCCGGATGGCGTCACCTGGGGCCTGGTGGGTGCGAGCGTCGAGGCCAACGGCACGGTGCCGAACATCGAGAAACTGATGAAGACGGCCAAGGCGAATGGCATCGAGGTGTTCGTCTCGCCGCACTATTACTATCCGACGGACCATGGGTGGCAATTCGGCGGAGCCGTGGAGACCATGATGCATTCCATCGGGATGTTCGACCGCAAAGGCGCCCTGAATACCGAGGGTCTCGAGGGTTCGGGCGCGGACTGGCTGGCACTGTACAAGCCACTCATCAACGACGGCAAGACCGTCGTGACCAGCCCGCATAAAGTCTATGGGCCCGAGAGTAACGACCTGGTCCTGCAACTGCGTAAACGGGGCATCAGCAAGGTCGTCCTGGCCGGCAGGTCGGCCAACCTTTGCGTCGAAGCGCACCTGCGTGAATTGCTCGAGCAGGGGTTCGAGGTGGCGGTGGTAAGCGATGCCACGGCCGCGGCGCAGACGCCGGATCTCGACGGCTATGCCGCCGCGTTGGCCAACTTTCGCTTCCTGGCGAACACCGTCTGGACCACCAGCGAGGCCACGAAAGCCATGGCGATGTCGGGGACAGGGGGCGAATCCGGCTGACTGCGGGCTATAATCAAAGGTAAGGCCGCCACGTAGCG
>CALKKN010000270.1 GCA_937995275.1 uncultured Lysobacterales bacterium
CGTAGCGCACCACGGTCTCGTGCAGGTAGCGGGTGTGCGTATTGAGGGTGGCGGCCTGCCGGCACAGCGCCTCCACCACCTGTGGGTGGCAATGCCCCACGGATGCCACGTTGTTGTAGCAGTCGAGGTACCGGCGCCCATCGGCATCGAACAGCCAGGCGCCCTCGCCGCGCACCAGGTGCACGGGCCGCCCGTAAAACAGCCGGTACGATGGACTCAGCGACTGCTGGCGCCGCCGGACCAGCGCTTCGTCACTCACCACCGTTGAATGTCCGCGGCCAACGCTGACATGCTAACCTTCCCTTCCGCCAGAGCGCGCCTCAATCATAAAGCCTTCGAATGAGAGAAATACACAATATCCTGTTCGACCTCGACGGCACCCTGGTCGACAGCAGCGGAGCGATCCGCGCGTCACTGAGCCATGCGCTGGAGTGCCTCGGCAGCGAGTGGCCGCCCGACATGGCGGTCGAATCGGTGATCGGCATGGCGCTGGTGGACATCCTGCGCGAGCGATTCGACATCACCGGCGAGCGGGCCGAAGCCGGCGTCCGCCTGTACCGGGAACACTATGACGTGCACGCGCAGGCTCATTCGCATGTGTACGATCAGGTCGACGAACTGCTGGCCCAGCTGAGCCAAGCGGGATGCAAGCTTTTCGTCGCCACCGTCAAACCGGGGCCGATCGCGGAGAAAGTGCTGCGGGACATGGGCCTCAGTCGGTGGTTCAGCGGCGTGGCGGGCAGCTCGATGGACCATTCGCGCCGCGAAAAATCGGCGATCATCGGTCATGCGCTCCGCAAATTCGGGCTGGCGGCCGAACACTCGGTAATGGTCGGCGACCGCGCCCAGGACATCGCCGGCGCCCGCCAAAACGGGCTGCGGGCGGTCGCCGTTACCTACGGGTTCGGTTCCCTCGAGGAGCTGACCGCGGCCGAACCCGATCACCTCGTCGCCCGCTCGGGCGAACTCGCCCCGCTGCTGTTGCAACCGGGCGCCGCCGGGTTCTGACCTTGGTCATTCGATCGGCCTATTAACCTTATCGGCAAATTCAATTTCAACTATATAGTGTCAGGGTCTATGCTTGATGCGCTTAAGTCCGCATCAGCTTTTCATTCAGGAGGATCTGACACCATGTCGCTGAAAGGAACGAAAACCGAACAGAATCTGAAGGACGCGTTTGCCGGCGAGTCGCAGGCCAACCGCCGCTATCTCTACTTCGCCCAGCGCGCCGACGTCGAAGGCTACAACGACGTGTCGACGGTATTCCGGTCCACCGCCGAAGGCGAGACCGGGCACGCCCACGGCCACCTGGAGTACCTCGAGGAAGCCGGCGACCCGGCCACGGGTCTGCCCATCGGACCCACCGCGGATAATCTGAAGGCCGCCATTGCCGGCGAGACCCACGAGTACACCGACATGTATCCGGGCATGGCCCGCACCGCGCGCGAGGAAGGCTTCGACGAAATCGCCGACTGGTTCGAGACCCTGGCGAAGGCCGAGCGCTCGCACGCCAACCGCTTCCAGAAGGCGCTGGACGAGTTGGACTAGACGGTTACGCGGCGGCAGGCGCAGCGCCTGCTGCACAGCCACAGTCGGGAGGCCGGGCGTGACCTGGCCTCCCCTCCCTTCATTGCAGGAGGTTCACCATGCGGGAAGGCAGTCTCGAGGCCCCGACGCGGCATCCGCTGGATTGGCAGAACCCGGATTTCTACGACGAGGACAAACTTTTCGCCGAGCTGGAGCGCGTCTTCGACATCTGTCATGGCTGCCGGCGCTGCGTCTCCCTGTGCGACGCCTACCCCACCCTGTTCGACCTGGTCGACGAATCATCCACGATGGAGGTGGATGGCGTGGCCAAGGAGGATTACTGGAAAGTCGTCGACCAGTGCTATCTGTGCGACCTTTGCTACCAGACCAAGTGCCCCTACGTGCCGCCCCACGAGTGGGCGGTCGACTTCCCGCACCTGATGCTGCGCGCCAAGGCGGTCCAGTTCCGGAAAGGCGAACGCAGGCTCAGCCACAAACTGCTCAGTAATACCAAGGTCCAGGGCGCGGTCGGCAGCCTGCCGGTGGTCAGCACCGTGCTGAATGCCGGCAATCGCAGCAAGGCCGTGCGCAAGGTGATGGCGAAAACGATGGACCTGCATCCCGACGCCCACCTGCCCGAATTTCACTCCGATACGCTGCGCCGGCGGGAGAAGAGCCACGAGCCCGCGCAAGCCGCGCTGCAGGAGGCCGGTCCGACCCGCGGCAAGGTCGCGCTGTTCGCGACCTGCTACTGCAACGTCAACACGCCCGATGTCGGCCAGGACCTGATCCGCGTGTTCGAGCACAATGGCATCCCGGTGCGCCTGACCGCGAAGGAAGAATGCTGCGGCATGCCCAAACTCGAACAGGGCGACCTGGAAACGGTCGACAAATACCGCAAGACCAATATTCCGGAACTGGTGCGGCTGATCGACGAAGGATGGGACATCGTGGCCGCCGTCCCCTCCTGCGTGCTGATGTTCAAGCAGGAACTGCCGCTGATGTACCCCGACGACGCCGATGTGCAGAAGGTGAAGGCGCACATTTTCGACCCGTTCGAGTACCTGGCGCACCGGCACAAGGCCGGCCTGCTCAATACCGAGTTCAGGCAACCGCTGGGCAAAGTCGTCTGGCAGGTGCCCTGCCACCAGCGCGTGCAGAACATCGGGCCGAAAACCCGCGACATCCTGGCGCTGGTGCCCGACACCCAGGTCGAGATGATCGAGCGCTGCTCGGGCCATGACGGCACTTACGGCGTGCGGGCCGGCACCTTCGAGAAATCGCAGAAAATCGCGCGGCCGGTCATCAACCGGGCAAAAAAGGCGGAGCCGGACTACCTGGTCTCCGACTGCCCGATGGCCGCCACCCAGATCGCCAACGGCCTGGACCTGAAGAATACCGAAACCAACCCGTTGACGCTGCTGCGCAAGGCTTACGGAATCTGAAACTGACATATTGTCGGGAGCGGCTGTAGGAGCGGCTTTAGCCGCGATTGATCTTTTTTGAAATCTTTTAATCGCGGCTAAAGCCGCTCCT
>CALKKN010000271.1 GCA_937995275.1 uncultured Lysobacterales bacterium
GGACGTTTCCGTCCAGCCACTGAAGGTCAAGTATCCGCAGGGCGCTGAAAAAATGCTGATCAAGGCGGTGACGGGCCGCGAGGTGCCGTCGGGCAAGCTGCCGGCCTCCGTCGGCGCCCTGGTGCAGAACGTCGCCACCACCGCCAACGTCGCGCGCATCTTCGAAACGGGGCAACCCCTGATCGAACGCATCATGACGGTGTCCGGGCGCGGCATCCGCCAACCGGGCAACTGGGTGATACCGTTCGGCACCCGGCTGCGCGACGTGATCGAGGCCGGCGGCGGCCTGACCGAGGATGCCGCTGAAATCGTGTTCGGGGGCCCGATGATGGGGCAGAGCCAGGCCACGCTGGACGTGCCGGTGCTCAAGGCCACCGGCGGCATACTCGTGTTGTCGAATGACGAGGTCAAACGGCAGGACATCCTGCCCTGCATCCGCTGCGGCAAGTGCGTCGAGGCCTGTCCGATCTTCCTGAATCCCCAGTTGCTGGGTTCGCTGGCGCGGGTGGATCGCTACCAGGAGATGGTGGACGAGGCGAACCTGAGCGACTGCATGCTGTGCGGCTGCTGCTCTTTCGTCTGCCCCTCCAACATCCCGCTGTCGCAGATGTTCGCGATGGCCAGGATCCAACTGAGCAGGCTGGCCTCGACATGAGCGATCAAGGCATCAGGATCACTGCGTCACCCCACGTGCGGTCGGAGGAATCGACCGTCCGCATCATGTGGTCGGTGGTTTACAGCCTGGTGCCGGTAATCGCCGCCTCGACGTATTTCTTCGGCCCGAGCGCCCTGCTGGTGCTGCTGGCCAGCGTGGCCGGCTGCCTGATTACGGAACGCCTGTTCGGCGCCATCCGGAGCTCGCTCGCGGACGGCTCCGCGATGATCACCGGGCTGCTGCTGGGCCTGACGCTGCCGCCCGGTTTCCCGTTGTGGATGGCCTTCCTGGGCGGCGCCTTCGGCATGGCTTTCGGCAAGCTCATCTTCGGCGGCCTCGGACAGAACATCTTCAACCCGGCATTGCTCGGGCGCGCCTTTCTGCAGGCCGCGTTCCCGGTGGCGATCACGACCTGGCCGTCGAAGCCGGCAACCTGGTCGGCCCTGCAGGGCGACAACCTGGCGCTGCCCTTCATGAGCCCGGTGGTCGACGCGGTCACCGAGGCGACGCCGCTCGGCAAACTGAAATTCGCGGACGAGCCGGTAGTGACCCCGGTTTTCGACCTGATGTTCGGTACCACGACAGGGTCGCTGGGTGAAACATCGGGGTTGCTGTTGCTGCTGGGCGGCCTCTACCTGGCCCTCCGCGGTCACCTCAACTGGCACATCCCGGTCAGTATCTTCGTCTCGGTGTACGCCGTGTCCGGTTTCTTTTACGCCATCGGCATCTCCCAGTTCCCGCCGCTGTTCATGCTGTTCTCGGGCGGCCTCATGTTGGGCGCGATCTACATGGCCACCGACATGGTCACCTCGCCGGTCACCAACAAGGGCTGCTGGCTTTTCGGCATCGGCATCGGCGTGCTGGTCGTGGTGATCCGCATCTGGGGCGGGCTGCCGGAAGGCGTGATGTACGCGATCCTGTTGATGAATGCGCTGGCGCCCTTCATCAACCGCGCGACGCAGCCGCGCAAGTTCGGCAGCCCGCGGCGCAAGCCGGGGGCCGGCAAGGGGGAGCAGGCGTGAACGACAAAGTTCAGGCCGACACCCTGACCGTGACGCCGCCCGGCACGGAGCCCGCGCCGCAGGAGCCGGCCGAGGAGCAGGTCTCGACCTTCCGGCTGGTAGCGACACTGGGCGTGGCCGGCGTGCTGGCCGGCCTGCTGATCGCGATGGTCAACCAGCACACCTCGCCGATCATCGAGGCTTACCGGGCCGAACAGCTTCGCCTGGCGGTCTACGAGGTCTTGCCGGAGGCCACGGGTTACACGACCTATTACCTGGTCGACGGCGCGCTCTCCCCCACGCTGCCGGCGGGCGCCAAGGAGAGCGAGTACAAGCGGGTCTACGCCGGTTACGACGAGGCGGGCGAACCCGTGGGCGTGGCGCTGTCGCGCGGGGAGTCCGGGTTCCAGGACGTTATCCTGGTCATCTTCGGCTTCGACCCGGCCGAGGGAACGCTGTCCGGCATGAAGGTGCTGGAGAGCAAGGAGACCCCGGGGTTGGGCGACAAGATCTTCAAGGACCAGCCCTGGGTCGACCAGTTCTTCGCCGGCCCGCAGACGCCGCTGGTGCCGGTAAAACCGGGCGCCGGCAAGGGCGCGCCCGGTGAGATCGACACGATCACCGGAGCCACGATATCCACCAAGGCCGTGATCGCCATCATCAACAACGCCATCGAGGAGTGGAAACCGGTGCTGGAGCAAGGGATCCCGCAGGAGGAGGCCCAGCCGTGAGGACATTCGCATGCCAAGGATAACCACACCGTCCCAGGACCTGATCCGGGGCATCTGGCGCGAAAATCCGGTGCTGATCCAGATGCTGGGCCTGTGCCCGGCGCTGGCGGTCACCAACACCGTCAAGAACGCGCTGGCCATGAGCGCGGCGACCTTCTTCGTGATCACCTGCTCCAGCGTGCTGATCTCGAGCTGCAAGCGTTTCATCCCCAACGAGGTGCGCATTTCCTCGTACATCCTGGTCATCGCGACCTTCGTGACCCTGGCCGACATGATGCTGCAGGCCTATGCGCCGGTGCAGCACAAGGAACTGGGCGCCTTCATTGCCCTGATCGTGGTGAACTGCATGATCCTTGGCCGCCAGGAGGCATTTTCCTCGCGGAACACGGTCT
>CALKKN010000272.1 GCA_937995275.1 uncultured Lysobacterales bacterium
GGTCGGCAATACGCAAGGCGTGCTCGACGGCGACCTCGATCCCTTCGTGGAGGCCTCGCTGAAGCAGGGCTTGTAGGAGCGGCTTCAGCCGCGATGGGAGGAACCATGGCTTGCCACTATCGCGGCTGAAGCCGCTCCTACAGGGACGAACCGGACAGACAGAATTCGAGCAGGGATTCGGTAACCATGACAGACACGAGAGAAGAACAGGCGGCCGGCCAGCCGGCAGCCGATGAGAACCGCCTTATCGCGGAGCGCCGTGCGAAGCTCGACACGTTGCGGAGCACCGGTCAGGCCTATCCCAACGACTTTCGCAAGGACACCACGGCGGCGGAGCTCATAGCGCGGTTCGGCGACAGGGACGCCGATTCCCTGGAAGCGGTCGAGGACGTCTTCGCGGTTGCCGGCCGCATGATGGCGAAGCGGGTAATGGGCAAGATCGCATTCGTCCGCCTGCAGGACCGCAGCGGGGCGATCCAGCTGATGATCCAGCGGGACCACCTGCCCGAGGGCGTCTTCCACGCATTCAAGCACTGGGATATCGGCGACATCCTCGGCGCCCGCGGACGCGTGATGCGCACGCAGAAGGGGGAACTCTCGATCCGGGTCAGCGAGCTTCGCCTGCTGGTCAAGTCGTTGCGGCCGCTGCCGGAAAAGTACCATGGGCTGACGGACACAGAGCTGCGTTACCGGCAAAGGTACGTCGACCTGATTATGAACGACAATTCGCGTAATGTGTTTCATACGCGATCGAGGATCATCAGCTTCATTCGCGCCTTCATGGAGGCCCCGGGCCGGGAATTCCTGGAGGTGGAGACGCCGATGATGCATCCGATTCCAGGCGGAGCCGCGGCGCGCCCGTTCGTGACGCACCACAATGCGCTGGACCTCGACATGTACCTGCGAATCGCGCCCGAACTCTACCTGAAGCGGCTGATCGTGGGCGGGCTCGGGCGCGTCTACGAGATCAACCGGAATTTCCGCAATGAGGGCGTCTCGACCACCCACAACCCCGAATTCACGATGCTCGAGTTCTACTGGGCATACGCGGACTACCGTGACGCCATGGACCTGACCGAGATGATGCTGTCCGAATTGACGCAGGCCATCAGAGGGGATCACAAGGTCATCTACCAGGGCCTGGAGATCGATTTCAGCGGCCCCTGGGAGCGCCTCAGCGTCGAGGACGCCGTGCGGCGTTACAACCCCAAGCTGGCGGAGGCCGACCTCTGGAACGAGGACTTCCTGCGGTCGGTGTGCTCCGGACTGCAGGTTCACACGGAGAAGAACTGGGGTCCGGGGCGTCTGCTGACCGAGTTGTTCGAGGCGACTGCCGAGGAAAACCTCGTCCAGCCGACCTTCATTACCCACTACCCGACCGAGGTGTCGCCGCTGTCGCGGCGCAACGACGACCACCCGGAGGTCACCGACCGCTTCGAGCTGTTCATCTGCGGCCGGGAAATCGCCAACGGCTTCTCCGAACTGAACGACCCCGAGGACCAGGCCGAACGCTTCCGCGAACAGGTGGCAAACAAGGACGCCGGCGACCAGGAGGCGATGCATTACGACGCGGACTACATCCGGGCGCTGGAGTACGGCATGCCGCCGGCAGCCGGGGAGGGCGTCGGTATCGACAGGCTGGTCATGCTGTACACCGACTCACCCTCGATCCGCGACGTGCTGCTGTTCCCGTACCTGCGCCCGGAAGCCTGACCGCCGGGCACCGTGAAACCCCTCGTTTCGGTCATCCTGCCGGTGCACAACGGCGGCCGGTGGCTGGAGGCGGCCGTCGACAGTATCCTCGGTCAGACGCTGGCGGACCTGGAACTGATCGTCGTCGACGACCACAGCAACGATGCGGCGCCGGCGCGGCTGGCCGGCCGGGATGAACGATTGCGACTGCTGAGCAGTCCCGAGCGCGGGGTCAGTTGTGCATTCAATACCGGTTTCGCCGCGTCCTGCGCCCCCCTCGTCGCTCGCATGGACGCCGACGACATCGCCCTGCCGGCGCGGCTGGAGCGCCAGGTGGGCTACCTGCAGGAGCATCCCGCCGTCGACATCTGCGGTGGCTGTGTCGAAATTTTCGTCGGTGACGGCACGTCCCAAAGCCGGCCGGCCGGTGGTAACCGTCGCTACCAGGCGTGGTTGAATGGCTGCCGCTCGCCGGACGCGATTCGGCGCGAGTTGTTCATCGAAAGCCCCATTCCCAATCCGACTGCGATGTTCCGCCGTCAGGCACTCCAGCGCCTCGGGGGCTATGGCGATCCCGGGTGGCCGGAAGACTACGACCTGTATCTGCGCGCGGACGCGCGCGGCATGCGCATGGGCAAGCCGGACGGCGTACTGCTGCGCTGGCGCGACCATGAGCGCCGCCTGACGCGCCGCGACGCGCGGTACGCGCTGGAGCGCTTCCAGGCGGCCAAGGCCCACTACCTGGCCAACACCCGGTTGCAGTCGGCAGGCCCTGTCGTGATCTGGGGAGCCGGCCCGACCGGCCGGCAGATGCACGACCTGCTGCGCGAGCGAGGCGTACCCATGCAGGGCTTCCTGGACGTACACCCACGCCGCGTCGGCGGGCGGAAGCGCGGGCTGCCGGTCTGGCCGATCGAGCATGTTGACGACCTCAACGGCCGCTTTATCCTCGTGGCCGTCGGCGCTGCCGGAGCGCGCGACCGAATCCGCAGCTTCATGCAGGGCAGGGGGAGGGCCGAAGGAGCGGACTACCTGTTCGTCGCCTGATGCGGAACGGTCCGATCAATACTAGAATCCCGGATCATGACTACGCTCAAAACCCTGCTCGTACAATCCCGGCTCGTCTGGAAAGATCCCCGGCGCAACCGCGACCATCTCGAAAGCATGCTGGACCGCGCGGCCGGCCCGTTCGACCTCGCTGTTCTTCCGGAGACGTTCACCACCGGCTTTCTGGGTGACCCGGATCTGCCGGGGGAGGGCATGGACGGCCCCACGCTCGACTGGATGAAAACCCTCGCCGCGAGGTACTCCTGTGCCCTGGCCGGAAGCGCGGTGATCGTCGCAAACGGCGATCGTTACAACCGGTTTCTGTTCGTGAAGCCCGATGGCGGGGTCGACCACTACGACAAGCGGCACCTGTTCGCATTCGGCGGCGAAGACGATCGCTACACGCCCGGCACGCAGCGCGTGAACGTGAACTACCTGGGCTGGCGCATCAACCTGCAGATCTGTTACGACCTGCGCTTCCCGGCCTGGTGCCGGTTCCGGGGCGACTACGATCTGATGCTGCTGGTCGCGAACTGGCCGGCGCGGCGCGTCACGCACTGGTCCACCCTGCTGGAAGCGCGCGCCATCGAAAACCAGTGCTACGTGATCGGCCTCAACCGCGTGGGCCGGGACGGCAACGGAATCGAGTATCCCGGCCACAGCGTGGTGCACGGCCCGCTGGGCGAAAAAATCGCCGACCTCGGCGGCACGGAGGGCGCCCGGCTCGTGGAACTGGACCTGGCAGAGGTGACGCGTATCAGAGCCGATTTACCGTTCCAGGCGGACGCGGATTCTTTCGATTTAATGTAAGAGCGGCTTGTGGGAGCGGCT
>CALKKN010000273.1 GCA_937995275.1 uncultured Lysobacterales bacterium
ACGACGACCTCGCAGTCACGCTCGAAGGTGCAGGGCTGGCTGGTGTGCGAAAACATGACGCTCAAAAGATGCGGATCAATGCACGATATCTCAACCGGGCCGTGTGGATGCCTCCAACGGACAGCACGGCCGACGCCGGTCCGGTCTGGCGCCGGGCAAGCCCCGATATCCGCCAACGCCCCGGATCCGCTCTCCGGTCCGGGGTGACCCTCAACCCATCTGCGACTGCTGGTAGTTCTCCACGCCGACCCGCTCGATCAGGTCGAGCTGGGTCTCGAGCCAGTCGACGTGCTCTTCCTCCGAGTCGAGAATCTGATCGAACAGCTCGCGGCTCACGTAGTCCTTGCAGGACTCACAGTAGGCGATGGCCTCACGCAGGTCCGGTATCGCGTCCATCTCGAGCGCCAGGTCGCATTCGAGCATTTCGCGGGTGTGCTCACCGATCCGGAGCTTGCCGATGTCCTGCATGTTCGGCAGGCCCTCGAGGAACAGGATGCGGTCGACCAGGCTGTCGGCGTGCTTCATCTCATCCACGGATTCCTGGAACTCGTAGTCGGCCAGGGCCTTCAGGCCCCAGTCCTTGAACATCCTGGAATGCAGGAAGTACTGGTTGATGGCCGCCAGTTCGTTGCGCAGAACGCGGTTGAGGTGTTCGATGACTTTCGCGTCGCCTTTCATGAATGAATCTCCAGGATGGTTTGGATGCTGCGTGACCGGACTCGCGGCCGGAAAGGGAAACATTCTACAAAAGGAATCATTTCCGTGCCGAAATGAGAATCATTTATTGTTTTCGGGGCGGATCCGAGAAGGGCGCTTCACAGCGCTGCGACTCAGCCTGATCTGACGATCTCCAGGCCGACGGGACCCCTGGCCGCTCCGATGCCGGCGAGCGCATCATCCAGGACTTCGCGTGCGAGCCCTACGCAGCGGCCGCACTGCGTACTGCAACCGGTTCTGCAGCTGAGGTCGCGGAGCGAACGCGCGCCGTCCGTGACAGCCTGTCGGATTTTCGATTCGGTAACCGCGTTACAGATGCAAATGTACATGGCTCAATAGTAGGTCAAACAGTGCAGACGACGACTTGATCCAGATCATAAATACAAATGAGAATCATTGTCAATTACACCTTTGCCCTTTAGAATCCATTTCGTAATTAAGAATCATTCTCATTTAGAGATGGAATCAGCATAATAACGAGGAAAGCCGAGTCCATGAATCCCCAGCAAACCTGCATTGCCGCGCTGTTGATCGTTTTTCCACTACTGACCCATGCGAACTGCGAAAGCCCGGAAAACCTGGATGACGACTGCCGCGGCCCGGAACTGGCGCCGCTGGAAACCGTCACGATATTCGGTACCGCGCCCGGCGCACGCGATGTGGCCGGCGGCGCCAGTGTCGTTTCCCACGAGGATCTGGAAGCCTTTGTTACCACGGACGTCGAGCGCGCCCTGCGCCGAGTCCCCGGGGTGTCGCTGCAAATCGAGGATGGCTGGGCGCTGCGCCCCAATATCAGCATTCGCGGCACCGCCTCGGAGCGCAGCAGCCGGGTGACCCTGATGGAGGACGGCGTACTGATCGCGCCGGCGCCTTACGCTGCCCCCTCCGCCTATTACTTCCCCACGTTCGGGCGAATTCATGCCGTCGAAGTCCTGAAAGGCCCGGCCTCGATAACCCAGGGACCGTACACGGTCGGTGGTGCCGTCAATCTGAAATCGACGCCCGTCCCGGACGAAAGTGGGGGCTTATTGCGAAGCGAGGCGGGTTCCGACGCGACCTGGCGCGTCCACGGCTGGTACGGTGGGGGCGGTGAGAGGTCGCGCTTTCTGCTCGAGACGCACCAGTGGAGTTCGGACGGCTACCAGTCGATCGATCGCAGCGATGCCCGAACCGGCTTCGACAAGCAGGATTACCTGGCCAAGCTCAGTTTCGAATCCGACTCCGCCAGCCCGACCTACCAACAGTTCGCCGTGAAGCTGCAGTACTCCGAGGAGGACTCGCAACAGACCTACCTGGGGCTGGCCGACGGCGATTTCTCGGACGCATCCCTGCGCCGCTACGGCGCTTCGGCACGGGACGAAATGCGCAACGAGCACAGCCAGGTGGTTCTGAGCTGGAGGCTGGAGACCCGCGGCGGGCTCGGGGTGACGCTGACGGGCTACGACAACGATACCGAACGCGCCTGGTACAAGACCGAAGGGCTGGACCCGGACGGCAGCGACGACCCCGGCTCCTTCCGCCGCACGTCATGGGCCAACGTCATCGGCGCCGTCAACCGGGGTGACGACCTGGGCGGACTCACGGCGGGGGAACTGCAGGCCATTCTCGATGGCGCGGACACCGCCGAGGGCAGTATTCAGCTGCGTAACAATGCGCGGGAATACCGGTCAAAGGGCCTCCAGCTGCTCGTCGACCGCACGATCAGCGGGCGCCGCGCGGTGCACAGCGTGCAGGCCGGGCTGCGGTATCACGAGGACGAAGAGGATCGCCTGCAGCGCAACGACAACTACCAGCAGCTGGGTGGCCAACTGGTGCTGAACGAAATCGGGCTGGAAGGCAACGCCGGCAACCGGATCCAGAGCGCAGAGGCCTGGTCGGCGTACGTCTACGACCGGATCGAGTGGACCGACCTGACCCTGACGCCCGGTCTGCGCTATGAAAACATCGACCTGAGCCGGATTCGTTGGTCGACCAACAGCAGTGATCCTGCGAGCCGCGATCCCGAGAATTTCCGTGATGCGCGGGAGAACAAGCTCGACATCTGGCTGCCGGGCATGGGAGCGCTCTACCGGCTCACTGACGCCATCCGTCTCGTAGCCGGTGTCCACCGGGGATTCGCGACGCCGACCAACGCCCCCGGCGTGGATCCCGAGGAAAGCACCAACTACGAACTCGGCGTGCGCCACGAGTCGAATCACGGCGATTTCGAAGCCATGCTGTTCTTCAACGACTACGACAACCTGGTCGGCATCTGCACCAATTCCTCCGGCGGCGACTGCACCCCCGGCGACGCGTTCAACGGCAACGGCGTGCGCGTCCCGGGGCTGGAGCTTAGCTACAGCGCCGGGTTCGCAACCGGGGCCGGCTGGCAGGTGCCGCTGCAGATCGTCTACACCTGGATGAAGGCCGAGTTCCAGTCCGACTTCGACTCGGACTTTTTCGGACCGGTCCACAAGGGCGATCCGGTACCTTACGTCCCGGAAAACCAGCTCTGGGCGTCGCTGGGTCTGCAAGGCGGGCCGTGGTCGTTATTCGCCAGCGCCAACTACGTCGATGCCGTATGCACCGAGGCGAGTTGCGGCCCGTTCGAAAAGACCGAGTCGG
>CALKKN010000274.1 GCA_937995275.1 uncultured Lysobacterales bacterium
ACCACCTGCCAGGAGCGCAGCCGATCCTGGCGTTGCAGGATGGCCCCAACAACCAGCGCAGCCGGCACGAGCAGCAACAACCACAGGGGGCGGATGAAATGAAAGGCCTCGAAGCCGCTCATGGCGCCACCCCGCCCTCGAGCGGTGCGGCGGGCCGGCGCAACCGTGACCGCAACTCCACCGCGCCGAAGTACAGCAGACTTGCCAGGATCGCAATCGCCAGCGGCCAGTAGTAGAGCTCGTGCTGCGGCCGGTAACTCAGCGTTTCCACCCGGCGCGGCGCCAGCCGGTCCAGTTCCGTGTACACCGCTGCCAGCTCGGCCCGGTCCGCGGCGTGGTAGTAGCTCCCGTCGGTCGTGTCGGCGACCGCGCGCAGCGTCGCCTCGTCCAGGGCCTGCTCGCCGGCAGCCTGGGGGTCGCCCATCGCGATCGTGAAGATCTTCACGCCGTTGTCTCGCGCGATCTCCGCTGCCCTCACAGGCGGCACCATGCTGCCGGTGTCGTTGCCGTCGGTCAGGATGATCAGCACCCGCTCTTCCACCTTGCTGCGCTCGAACAGGGGTATCGCCGTGCCAATGGCGTCGCCCATGACCGTGCGCGGCCCCAGCATGCGCACCTGCGCTTCGTCCAGCAGTTCACGAACCACGTCTAGATCGTCGGTGAAGGGGGCCTGCACAAACGCCGCGGAACCGAACAGCACCAACCCGACGCGGTCGCCGTCACGGCGGGACAGAAATTCGTCGAGCACTTCCTTGGCTGCGTCCAGGCGCTCCGCGGGCACCCCGTCGGCGCCGGCAAAATCGCGGGTCTCCATGGAGCCGGAAAGATCCACTGCGACCAGCAGGTCGCGCATCGGCAATTGCTGCACCACCGGCTCGCCCAGCCATACCGGGCGCGTGAGCGCCGTGACCAGCGCCAGCCACACGACCAGCACCTGCGCCGTCTGCAGGCGCCGCCGCCGCGTAATCACGGCGCGTGCGCCGGACCCACCACCGACCAGGCGGGTCAGGACCTGCATGAAGGGTACGTATACCGCCAGGCGCGGCTCCTGGCGCGCCGGCGCCAGCCAGTGGACCAGCAACGGCAGCGGCAGCAGCAGGAAAACCCATGGATACCCGAATTGCACCATGGCTCAGCCGCCCTCACGCGGCGCGCGGTGCTTCTTCAGCCAGGTCCGCGCCGCATCCAGAACGGCAGCGGAGTCGGCGGGCGGCGGCATCGCGGCGGCACCGGAGGCATAGGCCAACCGGTCAAGCATGGGACCCACGCGGGATACGAAGCAGTCGGTGCCGGCCGTTTCGTCCAGAAAACGGTGCCATTCGGGGCCGACGAGGGCGGCCACGGACTCGCGGGGCCAGGCCGACAGCGCGGCCCGCTTGAGCAACTCCGGCACTTGCCGCAGATTCGCACCGTGTTCTCCCCTGCCGATCCGCGCCAGTTCCCGCAGCGCCTGGCCGCGGTAACGGTTGCGCCGCCGGCGCTCCCAGGCCTTCCAGGCGAACACCAGCAGGGCAATCGAGGCCAACGACGCCAGCACGTACCACCCGGGCGCCGGCGGCCACCAGGCAACCGGCTCGGGCACGACGATGTCGCGCAGGTTCTGCAGGCTGGCAGCATCGCTCATCGTGCTGCGGCCCCCAGCTGATCCCGCACCTGCTCGAGAACGGGCTCCAGCGTGTTCAGCGCCAGCAGGGGAATGGCGTGCCGGCGCGACGTCGCGCTCATACGCTCCAGCCGCTCCTCGAAATCGGCGTGGTACGCCGCGCGCAACCGGCGGCTGCCGGTGTCGAACTCGGCCTGCGCCCGGCCGTCCGTGAACACCAGTCGGCCGGCGTCGGGAAAGGCCCGTTCGAGGGGGTCGTACACGAAGGCGAACAGCACGTCGTTGTGCCGGGTCAGACGGGTAACGTGCCGGCGCGTTTCGCCGTCGATTCCGGCGCCGTCGCTCACCACGCACACCAGGCTGTCGTGGCGCGCCAGCCGGCTGACCTGCTCCAGGACCCGGTTCAGCATCTCCGGCCGCGGCTCGATGCCGGAGTGGGCGTTCAAAGCGTGATTCTTTTCGACGATGCCGTCGAGAATCCGCGCCACCGTCTGTTCGCTGCGCAGCGGGTCGATCATCCGAATGTCGTTGTCGTCGAACACCAGTGCGCCCACCCGGTCGCCCTGCGCCAGCACGCGCCAGGCGCCCACGGCAGCTGCTTCCGCCGCCACCACGGACTTCATTTTCCGGCGCGAGCCGAAAAACATGGAAATGCGCTGATCGACCAGCAGCCAGACCGTGCGGTCCTTCTCCTCCGTGTAGACCCGAACATGGGGCTCGCGGGTCCGCGCGGTCACCTTCCAGTCGATGTTGCGCGTATCGTCGCCCGGCAGGTAGTTACGCAGCTCCTCGAAATTGAGTCCACGGCCACGCAAACGCGATGCGTGCCGGCCGCTGAGTACACTGTGCACGGGCTGCCTTGGAAGAAAACTGAAACCCGCGACCTTGAAGCGCAGGCGCATCAGGTCATCGCGCTCCGCGTAGACGCCGGGCGCTCCGGCAGCCCCCGGGGTTCTTCTCTTGATCCTCGTGTACTGCATGCGCTCTCGGCTATGTGGATGACGGAATGCCCACCGGTTGCCCACTTCCTCAGGGAACGGCCACCAGCTTCAGCACCCGGTCGATGACCTCGTTGGCCGACACGCCGTCGGCATTGGCGTCATAGCTCAGTTTGAGCCGGTGCCGCAGCGCCTCGTGACAAACGGCGCGCACGTCCTCCGGCAGCACGTGGTCCCGGCCGTCCAGCCAGGCCTGCACTCGGGCGCAACGATCCAGTGCGAGGCCGCCGCGTGGACTGACCCCCACATGTACCCAGCGCGCGAGTTCCTCGTCGTAACGCTCCGGGAAGCGGGTGGCGAAAACCAGGTCCAC
>CALKKN010000275.1 GCA_937995275.1 uncultured Lysobacterales bacterium
GCGAGTGGGTGATGAACGGCTATCGTGACATCCGTGACCTGCCTGCCCCGGAAATCACCGCGGAGACGCAACAGCGGATTCACCGGGTCACCCGGGCGGGCGTGCCGGAAGTGCTGCCGGGCGCGCGCGAATTCGCACAGGAGTTGCCCTATCCGCGTTTTCACCTCGATTTCGAGACCGTCGCCCCACCGGTCCCGATCTGGGCCGGGACGCGGCCGTACCAGACCCTCCCGATCCAGTGGTCCTGCCACGTCGAACGCGCACCCGGCGTGCTGGAACACGCCGAGTTCCTCGATCTGTCCGGTGAACCGCCAATGCGACCCCTGGCCGAGGCGCTGATCCGGATTCTGGAAGCGGTAGGCCCGGTGCTCATGTACACCAGCTACGAGCGCGGCGTCATCGCAGGTCTGGCCGGGATGTATGCGGATCTCGCACCGAATCTCGAGGCGATCCTGGCACGCCTGGTCGACCTGCATCCGGTGGCCCGGGCGAATTACTACCACCCCGACATGCTGGGTTCCTGGTCGATCAAGGCCGTGCTGCCGACCATCGCGCCGGACATGGACTATGCGGCGCTGCAGGGCATCCAGGAGGGTACCGAGGCTTCAGTTGCCTACCTGGAGGCAATCGCCCCCGCCACGTCGCCGGAACGCAAGGAGACCCTCCGGCAGGAACTCCTGGAGTACTGCCGGCACGACACCGAGGCGATGGTTCGCCTGATGCAGTTTTTCGCCGGGGCCTGAGCGCCGGGAACGCGCCACGCCGGAACGCGGATCCGGCTCCGGTCGGCTGGCGATCAATCCAGTACGAAGGTAACCTTCAGATCGACACGGTATTTGGTGATATCGCCGCCCTCGACGGTGACCTTCTGCTCCTTGATCCAGGCCCCCTTGATGTTGTGCACGGAATCGGAAGCCTTGGCGACACCCTGGCGGATCGCATCTTCGAAGCTCACGGTGGATTCGGAATTGATTTCAATGACTTTGGCAACGGTCACGGCATGATCCTCCTGTAGCTCGACGCGGCCGCCGGGAGCGGACTGCCGATCAGCCGCAGGCGGCCGTCGTCCTTTCATTATAGCGCTGCAGATTACAGGCCGGACTGTTGGTCGCCGTTGGCGGCCCGTTGCTCGGCTTCGAGCTGCTTGCGCGCCTGTTTGAGAGCTTTGCGCTGGGCCTCGTAGTGTGACTCGAGCCCATCGCCGGCGTAGTACACGTAGAGGGTCGCGTAGCAGAAAAAGACGGTCAGCACGGTCGAGATCTCCAGTGCTTCCACGCCCGCGGATATGCCGGTGCCGATGGCAACCAGGATGAACAGCGCGTCGAAGGTGTCCTGCAATGCGCGCCGGAAATGCACGCCGGCCACGATCCCGGCCAGGCTGAAGGCCAGCGCGAGGCTGTGCTGAACGACCAGCACGATGGCGGCGACGATGCCGGGAAGAATCAGCGTGGTTTCGTCCAGCGAGTGGTCATAGGCGCTCGCGCGGTGAATGCCCTTGTGGACCCACGAGACCGGCAGCATCAGCAGCCAGACGGCCATCATCACGACGATCAGGTGGCGTGCGTACCCGTAGCGGTCGAGTTCACTGGTTGTGCGGATGAACGTTTCCACGATCTCGAAGTCCGCGCCAGTGGCGGGTTGCTCCTCGCCCATGGAGACGCTCACCTCGCCGCTCTCCGCGAGTTCGGTCACGCCGCCGACGGGCAACTCCGCGATGAAGCCCGGGAAAATCAGCGCCAGCGCAAGCACGAACATGGCGAGCCCGACGTGATAGGCGAGAACCTTGCGCAGCAGGCGAAAATTGCCCGAACGAGGCAGCAGCGGAGGCTCCGGTACGACGCCGGATGCCAACGGGTGCTGCTGCTGTTGCTGTTTGCTCATCAGTCAGTCAGTCATTCTGCCGCAGCGGTCGAGCCGATTGTACCTCATAAGCACGTCTGACCGCGGCACACGCCCGGCAGGCTGCTGCCCGTATACGTTTTGCAATTTTCGACCATCGGATCATACTGTACTCGACAAGGTATCGGATACGGACGGCTTCGACCGGGATTCGAGCCGGGACAATGCCATGTTGAACACCGAGCAACGGGAAAAGCTGCGACACCTGCTGGAAAACCGCCATCGCGAATTGCGCGAGGAAATCCGGCAAGGCCTGCTGGATACCCGGGATCAGCACTTCATCGACCTGGCGGGGCAGGTGCGCGACCTCGAGGAGGCGTCCGTTGCGGATCTGTTGGTTGACATCGACCTGTCGATGATCGACAAGCATGTCGGCGAGATCAGGGATATCGATTCCGCGTTCTTACGCATGCGCACCGGAAGCTACGGGGTCTGCACCGACTGCGGCGAGGCGATTGCACCGCCGCGCCTGGCCGCATTCCCGACGGCCAAACGCTGTCGCCCCTGCCAGGAGAACTACGAGCGCAGCCACGCAGGCAACTCGACTCCGACATTGTGACCGGGCCCGGGTGCGGTCAGCGGCCGGCCAGCCAGTAAAAGCGGTGCGGCGGGATGACGAGTTGATCCTTGAACAGCGCCGGCGCCTCGCCGGTGTACAGGTCGCGCAACCGCTCGAACTCCAGGTAGGAGCGGTAATGAAGATCGCCCAGGTTCAGTGACTGGGGCGCGACGTCGAAATTGCCTACCACCAGTACCGGCTCGCCCTGCGCGAAGGGATCGGTGCGCAGGAACACGAACAGGTGCGGGTTGCCGGTTTCGATCAACTCCCGGTTGTTGAAGTCGGCAAAGGCCGGCGTGTTCTTGCGCACCGCGATCATCTTTCTTATGCCCTCAAACAGGCGTTGTTCGGGCGTGCCGGGCTTGTGGCGGCGCTCGGCCTTGTCCCAGTCGATCACGGGCCGATGAATCCAGCGCGTGTCGTGCGCCTTCGCCTCGTCGTCCATGAAGGAAAAGTCGTTGAGCATGCCGATTTCGTCGCCGTAATACAGCAGCGGGATGCCGCCGAATGACATGATCATGCCGTGCAGCAGCAGGATCAGGTCGATGCATTCCCGGATCGCTTCCTCATCTTCGCGCTCCAACGCAGCCTCGAGCCCGACCAGGGAGGCCAGCGAACCGGAGATACGGCTGTCGCCGCTTTTTTCATCGCGCCCGAACGGCTGCCCGCGCGCCAGGGAATCTTCCCACTCCCCGGTAAAGTAGTCGACCAGGAAGCTGCGGTGGGAGCGCGGCTCGTAGCCGGCGCGAATGACGTCGGCATCGTCGAAGCCCAGGCCAATGTCATCGTGACAGCGCACGTAGTTCAGCCAGGTTGCGCGGTTCAGCTTGTCCGGCAGGTTGCGGATGCCCTGCTCGAGCAGTCTGGTGTTCTTGGTGGCGACCGCGTCCCAAAGCAGGGCCATGAAGGTGGCGTTGTAGGCGATCTCGCATTCCTTGGCGATGACCGCGTCCTCGCCGAAGTACTTGATGATCTCGACCGGCGCGACGATGGCCTCGGCGATAAACAGTACGCCGGGGGCGGTGACCTGGCAGCAGTCCTTCAGCAGCTGCAGGATCAGGTGCGCCTCGTGCTCGTTCTGGCAGGTCGTGCCAATCTTTTTCCACAGGAAGGCGGGCGCGTCCAGGCGCAGGATGTCAGCGCCCTGGTTGGCCCAGAACAGCAGAACGTCCAGCATCTCCGCAAAAACCGCCGGGTTGCTCCAGTTGAGGTCCCACTGGTAATCGTTGAATACCGTCATGACCCACTGCTGCATGGCCTCGTCCCAGGTGAAGTTCCCCGGCGAGGTTTCCGGGAAGACCTCCGGCATGCTTTCCTCGAACATGTCCGGAATCTCGCGGTTCGGGAACACGTAGAAGTAATCCTGGAACCGCTTCTCGCCGTCACGGGCCCGGCGCGCCCATTCGTGCTGGTCGGACACGTGGTTGACGACCACGTCCAGCGTCAGCAGCATGCCCCGGTGCCGCAGGCTGGCGGACAGCGCCCGCAGGTCGTCCAGGGTGCCGACCTGGGGATCCACGTTCCGGTAGTCGCTGACCGCGTAACCGCCGTCGCTGGCGCCGGGCGGGCACTTCACAATCGGCATTACGTGCAGCAGATTGACCCCCAGTTCCTGCAGGTAGCCGAGGCGCTTGCCCAGCCCCTCGAGGTCGCCGGCGAATGCGTTCGCGTAAAGAGCCATGCCGACCCACTCCTGGCTGAGGAACCAGTTGTGATTCCGTTCGCGCATGACGTCCAGCCGCTTGAACTGGTCGTCGCGCTGGATGTAGTTCACCGCCAGCACTTCCACCAGCCGCAGCAGGTTGTCGTCGAAATCGTCGCGCCTGCCGTAGAGCTGTTTGAACAGCGAATGGATCGCGTAGAAATTGGCGCCCAGGCGTGTGTAGAAGTGGCGCAGATCGCGCTTGCGGATTTCGGGCTTGAGCTGGTCGAGAATCCGGTCCAGGTGAGAATGGGAAACCTGTTCGTACATGGCGATGGTTCAGCTTATGGGAGTCTGGAACATGATTATTATCCGGGTCGGAGGGCTACCGGAAGCGTTACTCCTCATCGCTGGACCACTTCACCATGAACCCGGCGTAAAATCCCGGCTCCGGGACGGTGGCGCCGCGCTGCCCGACGATGGCCGAAGCGAACGACTGCGCCCGCTCGAGGGTGACACCCAGCGGCCAGCCGCGCAACAGGCCGAGGATCATCACAGCGGCCAGCGCGTCGCCCGCACCGACGGTGTCGACCACCCCGATGTTCGCCTCGGGGCGGGCTTCCCAGCGCTCACCGGCGGCGGTCAGCACGCTCGCGCCATGGGCGCCGTCGGTCAGCACCAACCCGCGGAGGTCGTTGCGCACCAGGAAGGACAGCGCCCGGCGGTCGGCGGCCGCGGTGCCCGGCGCCAGTTCGTCGAGTTCGTCGCTGTTGAGCTTGACCCAGTGGGCGCCCGCAAGGGCTTCAAAGACCCGTTCGCGCCGCCACCAGGGCGGCCTGAGATTAACGTCGACGAAGACGGTTTCAGGCCGGCTGCCGTGCAGTTGGCGCCACGCCTCCCGGGCCCGCTCATCGCGCAGGGCGAGCGTGCCATGGTAGAGCAGGGGGCAACGCGGGGTCAGGCCGTGCGGCTCGATGGCGTCCCAGGCTGCAGGGTGGACGATGTCGTAGGCGGGCTCGCCGGCCTCGATCGACACCTCCACGCGCCCGGTCGGCAACCGGGCATCGCTTTGCAGCCCCGTGCGGTCGAGGCGCCAGTCGTCCATCGCATCGATGACAGCCGCGGCGTCCGGGTCGCTGCCGACCCGGCTGATCAGGACCGGCGATTCGCCGAATGCCTGCAGGTGCCAGGCCACGTTGAAGGGTGCGCCGCCGAGCACGCGCCCGCCGTCCGGAAAATGGTCAAACAACACTTCGCCGAAGATGCAGGGTCGGGCGCTCACCCTGTCGTATCGCTTTCGCTGCCCATGGGATCGTCCAGCCAGTCGGCAATCACGCGGTGATAATGGGCGATGCCTTCGAGCATGCCGCCGGCGTAGTTGCCGTTCATGCCCAGGAATCCGCCCCGGGCGACATAGAGCCGGTCGCTGGTGTTCGCCTCGGCCGCGAGGCGGCAGGCCAGGTCCCTGACTTCCGCGCGGCTGTTGGCGACCAACACCGCAGGAATGGGGCTGACCAGCACCTCCAGGTCGTTGCCGCTGTCGCCGCAGAACACGGTGTGGCCCATATCGAACCGCTGCTCACGCATCAGTGCCTCGATCGCGTGCCGCTTCGACGCGCGGGCCGGCAGCACGTCCAGCAGCCCGACGCCCTCGATGTCATCAACGCTGAAGACCAGCCGTGCCCGCACGCCGGCGCCTTCGAGGCGTTGGCGGACGACGGCGGACAGGGAACTGGTGTCCAGCCCGGGCGGCAGGTAGTAGCTGAGTTTCAGGCGGTTCTGCTTGCTGTCTTCCTGGGGGCGCAGCGCCTTCAGGTCCTGCAGCAATGCGTGGAGGTCGCCGCGCGAGCGCCCGGCCCAGTCCTCCCCGATCCGGCGTTCCCAGCTTTCCAGCCGTTCCCAGGCATGTCGCGCACCCACCCGGTAGATCGTGGTGCCCACGTCCCCGATGACAAAATCCGGAACCGGCAGGTCCCATTCCGCGATCGCTTCCTCCACCAGGGCCCGGTGGCGGCCGCTGACGTAGGCCAGCGTGACTTCCGGCCGCCCGGCGAGCATCGCGAAGCGGTGGCGGGCCCCGGCGGACTCGGGCTCTGGCCCGTTGGGGATCAGCGTCCGGTCGAGGTCGGTGCAGATCAGCAGCCGTTCGGACATCAGCCGGCCGCTGCGCCGCTGCCGTCCAGGAACGCGTAGTGGTCAATCGCGTCGAGCAGGCCGGCGGCGCCCGCCCGGTCGGAAAAATACACGCGGTCCAGGTCCACCAGCGCCGACAGTTCCTCGTGGTGCCGGTTGGCGACCACCACGGCCAGCGTGTTGCCGCGCATCATGTCCTCGTCCGCACCCGACCCGCCGGCGACGAGGATGTGCTCCAGCGGCACGTCCAGCCGCAACGCCACGTACCGTAACGCTTGGCCCTTGGAGGCCCGCGACGGAACGACGTCGAGGAACTGGCCAAAGGACAGGAGCACGTTCGCGGTCAGCTCCTGCTGGTGGAGGCGGGTGGTGATTTCTTCCACGGACGGCGCCTTCTCGGCATCGTAGAAGTACGAGACCTTGAGCCGGCTCCGCCGTGTCCGGGGCTGCAGCTTCAGGCCGGGCAGATCGTCCAGCGCACGGCGCACGCGGTCATGGTTCCAATCGTAGTCGACGTGGTCAGCCCAAAAACTGTCTTCGGTGAGGGCCGAACCGTAGTGGATGCGCGTGCCGAGGGCGCTGATCAGAACGTCGGGGGCGGGTAGATTATGCTTCTTTACGATGGCCAGCGCCGAATCGATACGGCGCCCGGTCGCAATGCCGAAAGCCAGTCGCTTGCGGTTTCGCCTGAGGGTGTCGGCGAACTGCTGTAAGGCCTCCGGGTCGCCGAGCAGGGTCTGGTCAATGTCGGAGACGATGGCGCGGTCCCGGTAACGGGCAGCCCGGACCGCAGGCCATGCGACCGGCTCCTTGCGCCGTTTGCCGGTGAGCTGACGCAGCTTGTCCACGTAGCTTTGTGCGTGCGCCTGCCAGGTGTAGTGTTTGCGGACGCCGGCAAGCCCGTTGCGCGAGGCTTCCTGCCAGGCTTCCTGGTCCTTCAACAGCTGCAGCAGCGCGGCGGCCACGGCCTCGGCGTCCAGCGGGTCCACCAGGATGCCGTTGCCGCAATTGGAGATGATGTCCACCGGCCCGCCGTTTTCGGTCGCCACCAGGGGCAGGCCGCTGGCGGCCGCCTCGAGCAGGGTCAGGCCGAACGGCTCGGTCAGCGCGGGATTGACGAACAGGCCGCCGCCGGCGGAGACGGCCCGGTAGACGTCGGGAATCTCGTCGCCCCGGTGGCGTTTCGGCACGGCCACGGATCCCCAGAGATCATGGGCATCGACCAAAACCAGCAGCTGGGTCAGCACGTCCTGGGCACTGGCATCCAGGTCGCGGAGGTCATCACGGTTGCCGGCGATGATCAGCAGATTGGCGGCATCGCACAGTTCCGATGAGCCGCCGAAGGCCTCCAGCAGGATCGGGATGTTCTTGCGTTCGTCGGGCCGCGACAGGGCCATTACCAGTGGCTTGCCCGGATCGCGCAGGAACGGCTCGAGGCGCTTCGCGTAGTCGAACACCTCGCCCTCGCGCGGCGGGCGATAACGTTTCAGGTCGGTGCCCGGGGGAATGACCGCCATGCAAGCCGGGTCGTAGTAGTTGTAAAGGCTGTATTGCTCTTCGATTTCGTTGTTCGTGCTGGTGATGACGAGGTCCGCGTTGGCCAGTACCTGCTCCTCCGCGTGGATGCGTCGCGCCATGTTGTAGGTGGCTTCGATCTCCTCACTGCTGAGGCCCTTGGCGAGCAGGAGCTTGCGCTTGTCGCGGCCCAGCGAATGGCCGGTGTGGACCAGCGGGACGGCCACCAGGTTCGCCAGGAGCACCCCCACGTACCCGGCATCCGCATAGTGGCTGTGCACCGCGTCCGGCACGCGATCCTGTGCCCCTATCCACTCCACCAGGTTGTCGGTGAAGCTGTCCAGGTGGTCCCACAGCTCTTCCTTCGGGATGTAGCCGTCCGGCCCGGCATCGATGCGGACGATGCGCACCTTCTCATTCAGGGGTTCCTCGCGCCGGGCATAGTCCTCGCTGACCGCCGGGTCGACCACCCGCCGCGTGACCAGGTCGACACGCGCCACGTCGTCGCGTTCGCCCAGCGCCCGCGCCAGTTCGACCACGTAGAGAGTTTGCCCGCCCGTGTCCGCGTCCCGGCCCAGCTCCAGGTCATGGCCGCGAATGAGTCCGTGAATGCTGATCAGGAGCAGGTAGAGCTTGGAATCTTCGGATGACATAGAAAAGGTGTCTCGCTTCCTGTCTTTGGCCTTCGGCTCCTCCTCTCCATCCTAAATAGGCCGGCGGACGATGTCACCCGGCGATGTTCCGTCCTCCACGAGTTGACCGCCGTCAAGGAAGCCGCGGATTGGCCAGCGGATCGCAGAAACCGTTGATATAGTTGAATTTGAGGACCGTGTTGGAGCGGACATGAAGGGATCGCGGAGAACACGCCTGTGGATCGGGGCGGTGGTTCTGGCGCCGGTGGTTGTCGGGGCCGTGCTGGTGGGCCGGCATGGTTACGACACGACGCTCCTGTTCGCGGACCTCGCCCACGTCGACCTGCCGCTGCCGGACCGCCGCCCCGGCGTCGAGTGGGAGGAGGCGGAGTTCACGGTCGGCCGCGAACGGCGCGCCGCTGATGTGTACCTGCCCGCGGCGGCCGTTCGCGCGGCCATCGTGCTGGTGCCCGGCGCCGCGGAAGGCGGGCGCAGGGACCGGCGCCTGGTGGAGTTCGCCGAAGCGCTGACGCGGTCGGGATTTGCAGTGGTCGTTCCGGACATCACGGCGCTGCGGGAACTGCGGCTCACCCCGGACAGCGTTGCGGAGCTGTCGGCTGCCGTTGAATTCACGCGCAATGGGCCCCTCACGGCCCCCTACCTGGGGCCGGACCGGCGGCTGGGCATCGGCGCCTTCAGCGTGGCGGCGGGCCTCGCGGTGCTGGCGGCGCTGGATCCCGAGTCCGGGCACGAGGTGGACTTCCTGCTGCTGGTCGGAAGCTATTACGACCTGACGCGAACGCTGACCTACCTGACCACCGGCTTCTACTCGGCGGGTCAGCAGCGAAGGGACCTGGAGCCGAACAGCGCCGGCAAGTGGGTCTATGCCCTCAGCAACGCCGGCGCTCTTCGCCGGCAGTCCGACCGGGCCGTTCTGAGCGAATTGGCCCGCGCTCGGCTGGCCGACCCGGAAGCGGACACGCAGGACCTGCTCGCGCAGCTGGAGCCGGAAGGGCGCGCGGTGTATGACTTTATCGTGAACCAGGATCCCGGCCAGGTGGAGCCCCTGATCGACCGGCTGCCGGCCGGGGCCCGCGCCGACATCGCGGCACTCGACCTGGCCGGGCGCGATTTGAGCGGACTGGACGCCCGGCTCATCCTCGTACACGGTCTGGACGACAACATCATTCCCTTCGGCGAAAGCCTCGCGCTGGCGGAGGCCGTGCCGCCAGGCCAGGCACAGCTGTACCTGTTGCGGGGCCTGCAGCACGTCGACCGCGATTTCGACAGTCTGGATGCCTGGCGCATGTGGCGCGCCCTGCAGGCGCTGCTGGCGCAACGGGATTGAAGCGGAGGAGCGGCCATGCAGAGCTGGGACAATCAGGCGATCTCCGAGAAGCTGCTGGAACTCGCCGATCTTCTCGAGCAGCAGAACGCCAACCCGTTTCGCGTCAACGCGTACCGCCGCGCGGCCCGCACGGTGGCCGGGCACGAGCAGCCGGTGGCGGACCTCGCGGAGCGCGAAGGCATCGAGGGACTTGACCGCCTGCCGGGGATCGGGCGCTCCATCGCGCTGGCCATCCAGGAAATGCTGCGCACCGGGCGCTGGATGCAGTTGGAGCGGCTGCGCGGGGCGCTGGATCCGGAGCAGGTGTTCCAGTCGATTCCGGGGATCGGTCCCGGGCTGGCCCGCAGCATCCACGAGGCGCTCGAGATAGAGACGCTGCACGATCTGGAACTGGCTGCCCACGACGGCCGCCTCGAACAGGTGCCGGGCCTGGGCCCGCGCCGGGCCCGCATGGTCGCGGCGGCCCTCGCTCACATGCTGCAGCGGCGGCCCGCGACGCCGCCCGCCCTGACGGCCGAGCCTGAAGTCGACGTGATCCTGGACGTCGATCGGGAATACCGCGACAAGACTGCCAGGGGCAAATTGCGCAAAATCGCGCCGCGGCGTTTCAACCCCTCCGGCGAGGCCTGGCTGCCCATCCTGCACAGCCAGCGCGGCGACTGGCACTTTACCGCGCTCTTCTCGAACACGGCACGGGCCCACGACCTGGGTAAGACGGACGACTGGGTGGTGCTGTATTTCCATACCGACCACGGCCCCGAAGCGCAGCGGACCGTGGTGACCGAGACCACCGGCAAGCTGCAGGGCCGCCGCGTCGTGCGTGGCCGCGAAGCCGAGTGCGCGCGGTATTACGGCTGACGGGCGCCACCTGTGGGAGCGGCTGTAGGAGCGGCTTTAGCCGCTCCCACAGAGCCGCTCCCATGGTCGTTC
>CALKKN010000276.1 GCA_937995275.1 uncultured Lysobacterales bacterium
TTGTCCCCGAGCCAAGCCCTATCCCGGCCCTGGCTGGTCCAGGCACGCCTGGACTTGGGCTTCCTTCCACCCGTAGCTACGGCTACGGGTCTCTGTCCAGCCCGGCGCCCAGCCGCCCCTGTCCTCAGCCATCATCCGGGAAACTGGTGCAATGTTCGGGCTAGCCGCGTGCCCGACAATCAGGTCGGCCAGCCGCGGCCACAACGGTTCGGGCAGGTCGTGGCCCATGCCCTCGATCAGTTCCAGGCGATCATCTGCGTGCCGAGGCCCATGATCAGCAATATCACCGGCTGGTCGGGGCCGCCGAACTCGTCGTAGCAGAACCTGAGCCCGTTGGCGTGTGTGAACTGGTGCGTCATGTCGATTTCAGAAAATATCGGCCACCCATGAGGGCAGGGCGTCACCCTCCGACCATTCGATTTCACGCTCGGGGTGCTCCAGCAGGAGGTGCTGCAGCAGCTTGCCCGGGTGCCAGATCGCCGGCACCTGGCCGAGGTAGCTGCCCCACATGCTGAACGTCGAGCCCGAGGCAATCAGCAGGCGGCTGCGCGACAGGCCCAGCATGTCGCCCAGGCCCGATCCGAAATCGGCGCGCTCGACGGCCGGCAGGTCGAGCAGCGGAGCCAGTTCCTCATTGCTGCCGTCCGAAAAGACATACGCCCGCGTTTCCCGGCTGGTGGCCGCCCGAACGGCCTGCAGCGCTCCGACGTACCAATCCAGTGGCAGCAGGCTGTTGTGCTGGTTGATCATCTCCTCGTAGCTGCCGGGCTGTACGAAATCTCCGCGCCGCACGTGGATGCCGATCGGGGCCGGATCGGGATCGGAGAAGGCCCGGAGATGCCGGGGCTGGGCGATCTTCAGCAGTTCGTCGTAAACGAGGCGCTGGTCGCCCCGATACGGCGCGAACATGCCGTCCATGCCGCGGAACTCGACCACCGAGCCCGGCGGGGCGCCTTCTTCAGTTGCCTGCACTTCCGGAATCCACCGATAGCGTGCGAGATACCAGGGCTTGCGCCAGCCCGTGACGTAGCGCCCATTCGGCTTGAACAGGTCGAAATAGGTGCGGTGGTCGTAGGGGTTCACGCGCCAGTTCTTGGGCTTGAACGACCCCCAGGTGGGCCAGAGCATCCGCCAGCCATGACGCTGCGAGGCGGCCAGGCAGCGCGCCCAGGTGAACATCAGGTTGCCGAGCCCGTTGCCGCCGATGCGGAGGAACAGCAGGTCGGTCTTGGACAGCCGGGGAAAGGCGAAGACCGGCGGTTGCTTCGGGTGTTTCATCGGGTCTGACATCGCTCCAGAAGCCATCTTGACAATACCGACGCGTCCCGCATTGCACTCAGAAAAATGGGCCGATAACGGGCCATCCGGGTATCATTCGTATGGCTTCCTGCCATTCTACTTTAACCGTGTCCGAAACCGTCACCCGAAACACGCTCTTCCGCTGGACCGGCTGGTTCGCGCTGGCCAACGCGCTGGTGTTCGGTCTGGTCAGCCTGCGTTACTTCGGCGGCAAGGCGCCGGCGGAGACGGTGCTGTCGTGGGTATACCTGGTGTCCGTTTACATCGGGCACCACGTGCTGCTGACGGTCGTGCCGCTGTTCCTGATGGTCACACCGCTCATCGTGATCCTGCCCCGGCGGCGCGTCATCACCGTCGCGGCAGTCGTGCTGTTCGCGCTGATGATCGCGCTGATGATGCTGGACAGCCTGCTCTGGTCACAGAGCCGCTTTCACATCAACACGCTGACGATGAAGATCCTCGGCTGGCAGAGCTGGGCGTTCGCCGGCTTCATTTTCGTCATCGGGCTGGCGTTCGAGGCCATGCTGGCCAAAGGGGTGTGGAACTGGGTGCTGGCGCCGAAGAAGCGCCATGGCGGGCTGGTGGGTGCGTTATGCGCCCTGATGATCGTTGTCTCGCAGGGCATCCACGCCTGGGCCGATGCGGCCTATTACGTGCCGGTGACCGGTCTCGGGCAGGCGTTGCCGGTGTACAAGGGCGTCACCGCCAAGTCACTGATGACCCGCCTGGGCCTGGTGGACGTCGCCGCCAGCCGCGAGAGGAAACTGGCCCGCCGGCTGGCGCGGGATATGGCCGGCGCCTCAGGCCGGCAGCTCCGCTACCCGCAAAGCCCGCTGCAATGCCCGGGCGGCGAGGACCTCAATTTGCTGTTCATCATTGCCGATTCGCTGCGCGGCGATGTCGTGACCCCCGAACTGACACCGCGCATCACGGGCTTCGCGGCGGAGCACGGCATCGACTTCCGCAACCACTTCAGCGGCGGCAATTCCTCCCGGATGGGCATGTTCAGCCTGTTCTACGGGCTGCCGCCGGGCTACTGGGCCACCTTTTCCTCACTGCAGCGGCCGTCGGTGCTGATCGACGAATTGCAGGCGCGGGATTACCAGCTGGGGCTGTTCAGCAGCGCGACGATGTACCGGCCGGTGGTGCTCGACCGCACCGCTTTCGCCAACGTGCCCAACCTGCGCATGGTGACGGAGCCCGAGTCGGACCCGGCCTGGAAGCGCGACCTCAAGCTGACCGGGGAATGGTTCGACTGGCTGGACCGGCGCGATCCGGACCGGCCGTTCTTCGGTTTCCTGTTCTACGACGCGGCCACGGGCCGCACTCCCCCGCCGGATCATCCATTGCCGCCCACCCCGGCCGGCCACCCCCGAACCGATGAGT
>CALKKN010000277.1 GCA_937995275.1 uncultured Lysobacterales bacterium
ACCCTCGCCGCGGCCGCAGAAGCCGAGCCGTTCGGTCGTCGTCGCCTTGACCGATACCCGGTCGATGCCGGTACCGAGCAGCGCGGCGACGGCCTCGCGCATTGCCGCCACGTGGGGCGCGAGGCGGGGCCTTTCACAGGCCACGGTGATATCGGCGTTGACGGGACGCCAGCCATGCTCCGCCAGCAGTTCCACCACGCGGCCCAGCAACAGGCTGCTCGCCACATCGCGCCAGCGTTCGTCCCCGGGCGGGAAGTGCTCGCCGATATCGCCCAGCGCGGCCGCTCCGAGCAGTGCGTCGCACAGCGCGTGCAGGGCCACGTCCCCGTCCGAATGCGCGGCCAGGCCCTGGTCGTGCGGAATCCGCACGGCGCCCAGCATCACGTGGTCGCCGGGGCCGAAGGCGTGGACGTCCAGGCCCTGGCCCACGCGGAACTCCGCGGCCGGCGCGCCCCGCTCAGTCATCGAGCGATATCCCCTGCAGGATGGACTGGGCCAGCGCCAGGTCTCCCGGCCCGGTGATCTTGAGGTTGCTGCGCCGGTCCTCGACCAGCAGGGGGCATCGCCCGGCACGCTCCATGGCCGCCGCCTCATCGGTCGGCGACTCGCCGGCGGCGAGCGCCGCCTGCAGGTTGGCCGCGAGTTCCCGGGCCGGAAACAGCTGCGGTGTCTGAGCCGCCCAGTAGCGGGAGCGGTCGGCGGTGCGCGCGATCCGGCCCGAGTCGTCGGCCAGCTTCAAAGTATCGCGGATCGGAACGGCCAGGATGGCGCCGTCCGGGCCCGCCAGTCCTTCGTCCAGGAGGCGCCGCAAGGATTCGCGGGCCAGGCACGGCCGCGCCGCGTCGTGCACCAGCACCCAGTCGCACGCCGGGTCCCGGTCGAGGATGGCGGCCAGGCCGTTCATGACGGACTGCGCGCGGCTGTCGCCGCCCGTTACGGTATGCACGTCGGGGTAGGACGGCCGCACCAGCTCCTCGAAAATTCCGTCGTCCGCGGCCAGCGCCACGGTCACCGACCTGACCCGCCTGCACCAGCGGACGGCGTCGATGCTGTGGGCCAGCACCGGCCGGCCGAGCAGGTGGGCGTACTGCTTCACCGTGGTGCCCCCGAAGCGGACGCTGCGCCCGGCGGCGGGGATCAGGGCATGGACGCGTTCAGTGCTCAGGGCTCTTCCTCCTTGCGCGGCACGACCTGGAAGAACTCCTCGTCCTCCTTGATCAGGCCAAGTTCGCTGCGCGCCCGTTCCTCGATCGCCTCCAGGCCCTGCCGCAGGTCCTCGACCTCCGCCTGCAGTTCGCGATTGCGCTGCGCCAGCATCTCGTTCTCGCGGGCCTGTTCCTCAACCCGCAGGGCCAGGCGCTGCACGTCCCGGTAACCGCCCTCGCCGAACCACATCTTGAGCTGCAGAGCCACCAGGAGCAGGATCAGGACGACCAGCAGGGCGCGCATCGGGGGCTGTCAGCTCCAGTTGCGGATATTCGAAAACGCGTCGCGCCCCGCGAAACTGCCCCGCTCCCCGAGGGCCTCCTCGATCCGCAGCAACTGGTTGTACTTGGCGACCCGGTCCGAGCGGCACAGCGAGCCCGTCTTGATCTGGGTGGCGCTGGTCGCGACCGCCAGGTCGGCGATCGTCGTGTCTTCGGTCTCCCCGGAACGGTGGGAAATCACGGCGCTGAAGCCGGCCTCCTTCGCCATGGCGATGGCCTCCAGGGTCTCGGTCAGGGTGCCAATCTGGTTCAGCTTGATCAGGATGGAGTTGGTGATGCCCAGCTCGATTCCACGCCGGAAAATTTCCGTGTTCGTGACGAACAGGTCGTCGCCCACCAACTGGCAGCGGTCGCCGAGCAGCCGGGTCAACTCGGCCCAGCCGTCCCAGTCGTCCTCGGCCATGCCGTCCTCGATGCTGATGATGGGGTACTGCCGCGCCCACTCCGCGAGATACCCGGCAAAGGCGTTCGGCTCGAACGACCGGCCCTCGGATTCGAGGTGGTACAGCCCTTCGCGGAAGAACTCGGAAGACGCCACGTCCAGCCCCAGGCTGACCTCCTGCCCGATGCGGTGGCCGGATTGCTCGACCGCTTCGAGGATGACTTCCACGGCCGCCTCGTTGGACGGCAGGTCGGGCGCAAAGCCGCCTTCGTCGCCGACCGCCGTGCTGAGGCCCCGCTTTTTCAGCACCGACTTGAGGGTGTGGAAAATCTCCACGCCGCAGCGCAGCGAATCGGCGAACGAGTCCTGCCCCCACGGGATGATCATGAACTCCTGCATGTCCACGCTGTTGTCGGCGTGGGCTCCGCCGTTGATGATGTTCATCATCGGCACCGGCAGCTGCAGCGGGCCCGGCGGCGCCAGGCGCTGCCACAGCGGCTGGCCCTCGTGGGCAGCCATCGCATGCGCGGCGGCCAGCGAAACGCCGAGCAGGGCGTTGGCCCCCAGCACGGCCTTGTTCGGGCTGCCGTCCAGCTCGATCAACCGGCGGTCCAGGTTCTCCTGGTCGGAGGCATCCGTTCCGCGCAGCGCCCCCGCGATGGGCCCGTTGACGTTGGCGACTGCCTGCGCAACGCCGCGGCCGAGGTAGCGGGCCGAGTCGCCGTCGCGCAGCTCGATCGCTTCGCGGGCGCCGGTCGACGCCCCGGAGGGGACGGCGGTGCGCCCGCGCGCCCCGGATTCCAGCTCGACTTCCGCTTCGAGGGTCGGGTTGCCCCGGGAATCGAGGATCTCCCGGGCGTGAACGGATACAAAGTTGGTCATGAAAAGTCCTCGGTTGGTTGCGGCGAATCGCCGGCCTCAGCCCGCGTCCGCCAGGTGACGTTTGGTGACGATGTCCAGTTGCTTCACGGTAGCCAGCAATGCCTCGGCCTGGCCCAGCGGCCAGGCATTGGGGCCATCGCTGAGCGCCTCGTCCGGCTTCGGATGCGTTTCCATGAACAGCCCGGCTACGCCGACGGCGACCGCCGCCCGGGCCAGCACCGGCACGAACTCCCGCTGGCCGCCCGAGACGGTGCCCTGCCCGCCCGGCAACTGCACCGAATGCGTCGCGTCGAATACCACGGGGCAGCCCGTTTCGCGCATCACCGCCAGCGAACGCATGTCGGAGACGAGGTTGTTGTAGCCGAAGGAAGCGCCGCGCTCGCAGACCATGACACGGTCGTTGCCCGCAGCGCGCGCCTTGTCGACCACGTTACCCATTTCCCAGGGGCTCAGGAACTGACCCTTCTTGATGTTGACGGGCAAGCCCGCGGCCGCCACGCGATGAATGAAGTTGGTCTGCCGGCACAGGAAGGCCGGCGTCTGCAGCACGTCGACCACCGCCGCCACGGCGTCGATGTCGGTGTCTTCGTGCACGTCGGTCAGCACCGGCACGCCGACCTGGCGCTTGACCTCGGCCAGGATCCGCAAACCCTCTTCCACGCCCAGACCGCGAAAACTCTCGGCCGAGGACCGGTTCGCCTTGTCGAAGGACGACTTGTAGATGAAGGGGATTTCCAGCCGGGCGCAGATGTCCTTCAGCGCGCCGGCGGTATCCATGGCCAGTTGTTCCGACTCGATGACACAGGGCCCCGCGATCAGGAACAGCGGAAACTCGAGGCCGGCATCGAAGCCGCACAGTTTCACAGTTGCGCCACTCCCTGGGGCAGTTCGCCCTGTTGCTCGCGCAGGGCTGCCTCGATGAAGCCGGTGAACAGGGGATGTCCTTCGCGCGGCGTCGAAGTGAACTCGGGGTGGAACTGGCAGGCCAGGAACCAGGGATGGGCCGGCAACTCGATGATCTCCACCAGCATCTCGTCCATCGACAGGCCCGACAGCACCATGCCGTGCTTCTGGAACACGCCACGGTAATGGGTGTTGAATTCGTAGCGGTGGCGGTGCCGCTCGACGATGGTCTCCTTGCCGTACAGGCGACGGGCCAGCGAGCCCTCGCGGAGCATGCATTCCTGTCCGCCCAGCCGCATCGTGCCGCCGAGGTCGGAATCCTCGTCACGCTGTTCGACCTTGCCCGAGGAGTCCAGCCACTCGGTGATCAGGCCGATCACCGGGTACGCTGTGTGCGGATCGTTTTCGGTGGTGTTGGCGCCTTCGAGTCCGCAAACGTTGCGCGCGAATTCCACCGCCGCGGCCTGCATGCCGTAGCAGATGCCCAGGTAGGGAATGCCATTCTCGCGCGCATGGCGGATCGCGTTGACCTTGCCCTCGAAGCCGCGTTCGCCGAAGCCGCCCGGGACGAGAATGGCATCGGCGCCTTCGAGCGCCGACAGGTCGCCCTCGACCAGGTCTTCCGATTCCACGCGCCGGATGTCCACCTTGATGCGCTGGCGCAATCCGCCGTGGGTCAGCGCCTCGGTCAGCGACTTGTACGCATCGTGGTGTTCGACGTACTTGCCCACTATGGCCACGGTCACCTCGTGACGGGTATCGGCATAGCGATCCACCACCTCGCGCCAGTCGTCGAGATTGGCCGGCCCGGCCCGGTCCTGCAGGCCGAGACGTTCGATGACGATATCGTCCAGGCCCTGCTCGTCGAGCATCAGGGGGATGCGATAGATGCAGGTCTTGGCATCGAGGGCGGTGGTGACGGCCTTCTTGGGGACGTTGGTGAACAGGGCGATCTTCTCGCGCTCCGACTCGCTCAGCTCGATTTCGGACCGGCACACCAGCACGTCCGGCTGGATGCCGATGGACCGCAGTTCCTTCACGGAATGTTGCGTGGGCTTGGTCTTGATCTCGTTGGCGGCGCGCAGGAAGGGCACCAGGGTCAGGTGCATGAACATGGCATCGCGGCCGTAGTCCACGCCGAGTTGGCGGATCGCTTCGAGGAAAGGCAGCGACTCGATATCACCCACCGTGCCGCCGATTTCGATCATGGCCACATCGAAGCCCTCCGAGGCCCGCACGATCCAGTCCTTGATCTCGTCGGTCACGTGCGGGATCACCTGGACGGTAGCGCCGAGATAGTCGCCGCGCCGCTCCTTGGCGATCACGTTGCTGTAGATGCGGCCGGTGGTGCAGTTGTTGATCTGGCCCATTCGGGTACGGACGAAGCGTTCGTAATGGCCGAGGTCCAGGTCGGTCTCGGCGCCGTCTTCGGTCACGAAGACCTCGCCGTGCTGGAAGGGGCTCATCGTGCCCGGGTCGACATTGATATAGGGGTCCAGCTTGAGCAGCGTAACCTTCAGCCCGCGCGATTCCAGGATGGCCGCCAGGGCGGCCGCCGTGAGACCCTTGCCGAGGGACGATACAACGCCACCGGTAACGAAAACGAGAGATGTCATGCCAGAACCCTGTCTGAAGTGATGTGTCAGTTCTGGAAGTACATTCTACGGTATGCCGAAGCCACTTGAAAACCGGCGGCAAACAGGTGAACATCCATCGCCGACAACGAAAGGTTTGAGTATTATCCAGATGGCGCCCAGCAAGTACCTGGCCGAAGACATCGAGGTCCTTACCGGGCTGGAACCCGTCAAGCGCAGGCCGGGCATGTACACCGACACCGCCCGGCCCAACCACCTGGCCACGGAGGTCATCGACAACAGCGTGGACGAGGCGCTGGCGGGCCATGCCCGCCATGTCGACGTGATCGCTTACGACGACGGCTCGGTGGAAGTCAGCGACGACGGCCGCGGCATGCCCGTGGACATCCACCCCGAGCAGAAGATTCCCGGCGTCGAGCTGATCCTGACCAAGCTGCACGCGGGCGGCAAGTTCTCCGACAAGAACTACCAGTTCGCCGGCGGCCTGCACGGCGTCGGCGTATCGGTGGTCAATGCGCTGTCGACCAGGCTGGAGGTGTGGATCAAGCGCTCCGGCGTCGAGCATTACGTGGCGTTCGCCGACGGCGACAAGCGCGGCGCCCTGAAGGAGGTCGGCAAGGTCGGCCAGCGCAACACCGGCACACGCCTCCGTTTCTGGCCGGACCCGAAGTACTTCGATTCGCCCAATTTCTCCATGAAGCGGCTGCGCCACCTGCTGCGTGCCAAGGCCGTGCTGTGCCCGGGGCTCAATGTCAGCCTGACGGTGGACAAGACCGGCGAGCGCGAGGACTGGTGCTACGAGGCCGGCCTGACCGATTACCTGAAGTCCGAACTGGACGGCTTCGAGCGCCTGCCGCTGGAGCCTTTCAACGGCGCCATGCAGGGCACGGACTCGGAAGTGAGCTGGGCGCTGTGCTGGCTGCCCGAGGGCGGACTGCTGCAGGAGAGCTACGTCAACCTGATCCCTACCCCCCAGGGCGGCACGCATGTCAACGGCCTGCGCACCGGCCTGGTGGAGGCCCTGCGGGAATTCTGCGAACACCACAACCTGCTGCCGCGCGGTGTGCGCCTCGCGCCGGAGGACATCTGGGAGAAGATCGGCTACATCCTGTCGGTCAAGCTCAGCGACCCGCAGTTCAGCGGCCAGACCAAGGAGCGCCTCTCCTCCCGGGCCTGCGCGACCTTTGTATCCGGCATCGCCAAGGACGCCTTCAGCCTGTGGCTCAATCAGCACGTCAACGATGGCGAGGCCATTGCGCAACTGGCGATCAGCAACGCCCAGAAACGCATGAAGTCGGCACGCAAGGTCGTGCGCAAGAAAGTCACCCAGGGGCCGGCGCTGCCCGGCAAACTGGCCGACTGCACCTCGCAGGACCTCTCGGCGACGGAACTCTTCCTGGTGGAAGGCGACTCGGCCGGCGGCTCCGCCAAGCAGGCCCGCAACCGCGAATACCAGGCCATCCTGCCGCTGCGGGGCAAGATCCTGAACACCTGGGAGGTCGAATCCGAGTCGGTGCTGAGCAACCAGGAGGTGCACGACATCTCCGTCGCCATCGGCGTCGACCCCGGCTCGAACCAGATATCCGGACTGCGCTACGGCAAGGTCATCATCCTGGCCGACGCGGATTCCGACGGCCTCCACATCGCCACCCTGCTCTCGGCGCTGTTCCTGAAACACTTTACCGCGCTGGTCGAGACCGGGCACGTGTTCGTCGCCATGCCGCCGCTGTACCGCATCGACGTCGGCAAGGAGACTTACTACGCGCTGGATGACGAGGAGCGCAAGGGCCTCCACGAGCGCATCGCGGCCGAAAAAAAGAAAGCCAAGGTGCAGGAAACCCGTTTCAAGGGCCTGGGCGAGATGAACCCGCTGCAGTTGCGCGAGAGCACCGTCGACCCCGACACCCGCCGGCTGGTGCAACTGACCGTCGAAAGCCAGGCCGCCACCCACAAGGTCATGGACATGCTGCTCGCCAAGAAGCGCGCCGCCGACCGCAAGGCCTGGCTGGAGGACAAGGGCAACCTGGCCACGTTCTGATGTTGTTGCC
>CALKKN010000278.1 GCA_937995275.1 uncultured Lysobacterales bacterium
CGCGACACTCGTCGGCGCGAGGCGAGCGGACCACTCAGGACGATCCTGATCAGCGCTCGAGGATGGAGCCGCGGTTCGCCAGCGCCCGGCAGGTTTCGGCGCTGACGTCCGCCGGGTCGCCGCCGGGCTCGTAGCAACTGCAGCGGCCGGTATCCGCCGACCGGGCACAGATCAGGGAATCTTCCCAGATCTCGCGCTCGGTCTTGCGCGTTCCATCGGGGTGGAACTGCTCCGGCGCCGCGCGCCGTTCGCTCGCCCGCTCGATCTCCCCGACGACCCTGGCCAGGTCGTCCCGGAAGGCCAGCCACAGACCGGCCAGCAAGAGCAGCACCAACAGCAGCCGCACCAGCAGCCAGCGATTCGAGGCCCATCCCCGGGGCGAGCGAAGCTGCGCCTCGCTGATCTTTTGCACCGCGCGGTCGGCCTGCTCCGGCGTGAGCTCCTGACGGGACTTCTTACGGATGAATGCCAGCAGCCGATCCGGGCCCAGGACATGGTCCGGCAGGGGCGACTTCAACCCCCGGTGGCCGACCAGCACGACGACCGGCACAAAGACCGCAGCGGGATAATCCAGCAGTCTCTGCAGCGCCTCCACCTGAAGCCGATTCGCGTGCACGGGGTTGTCGAGCCGGGTGGCGCGCCCCCAGCGATGCCGCCGCCACTGCGCCTGGACCTCGCTGCCCGATACCCAGCCGCGGACATAGCAGCTTTCGATGACGAAGATGCCGAACTTCGAAACGACCACGTGATCGATTCGCGTCGTGCCACCGCCGGACGGGACGACCAGGTCATGGAATACGGTGTAGCGACTGCCTTCCAATCCTGCCGCCAGCAGGCGGCGGACCCTGGACTCGGCGATATCGCCCCGGAACCGGGGCGATGACATGAAGGTAATCAGCAGGGCGAGCGGAACGATCCAGGCAAGGTGCAGCAGGAGCGTTGGGGTACCAGAAGCCATCTCAACAATAACCCTATGGGCCGATAACGGGCCGTATGGGTATTGTTGAGATGGCTTCTAGCCACACTTGGAATAGCCGCACGACAGGCAGGTGGCGCAGTTGTCCATGATCACCACGGCCTTGGTGTGGCACTTGTTGCAGAGCGTCGCGGAAGCCGGATAGCCGCTGTCGGCGGCGGATTCAGCCGTTTTTTTTTGGGCCGTGGCCTCCGCCTCAGCGCGCTTCTGGTCCAGAATCAGCTGTTGTTGCTCGGAAAGCTCTTCCTTCTCCATCAGGCCAATTTTCTGGAGGTGGTGCTCGATGACGGCGCCGATCTCGGCGATGATCGAGGGCATGAACTTGCCGCCCGGTTTGAAATAGCCCCCACGGGGATCGAATACCGCCTGCAGTTCTTCCGCCAGAAACGTCACATCGCCTCCTTTGCGGAACACCGCCGACATCAGCCGGGTCAGGGCCACGATCCACTGGAAGTGGTCCATGTTCTTGGAGTTGATGAAGATTTCGAACGGCCGGCGCTGCTCGTGCTCGGTGCCGGCGTTCAGCACGATATCGTTGATCGTCACGTACATGGCGTGGTCGTCGAGCGGCGTCTTGATCTTGTACGTCGACCCCTCCAGGGACTCCATGCCCTCGGGGCGCGCCACGCGCTCGGTCATGCGGATGATCTTGGCTGATGGACGCTCGCCGGATTCGGCCGGCGTTTCGGCCTGAATGGCCGCCTCGTCTTCTTTCACGACTTCGTAACCGACTATTTTTTTCTGGATCTTGATAGACATGTAATTCACCCTGTGTGTTCCCGACCCGCTGAACCCGGTCTGGTGCCGGATATCCGCCGGTCGGCCAAAATCTCTGTACCCCGTTCGTCCGGATGGCTTACGAACCCATCCGCTTCGTGCAACACGCTCCGGGCTGTGCGGCGACCCCTCTCGGAAAAAAAGTGTACGTCCATGTACGCTACACCTTCCTCGGATCGGCGGTTGAAAAGTGCTCCTTCGCCGCCACTATCTCCTTGGTTTCGTTATTATTTACCTCCGTGTACCTTGGGTACACGTCCTTGTCCCGGAGACGCTGGTGCCGTCTCCATTTATTTGGTTACCTGCTCCCTGTCCCTCGCTCCTCTTCGTCCCCTCGCACTGACCCGTACCGCAACCGGCGCCGACTGGCGCCGTCCACGTTCAGAACTTCCCGTAATAGCCCTCCTTCAGGGCATCGAACAGATTGGCCGCAGTGTGCATTTCGCCGTCGTATTCGATCTCCTCGTTGCCGGCCACTTCTACAACCTCACCGTCATCCAGCACAAACCGGTACATGGTGTTGGCCAGGTCCTTGTCCTTGACCAGCACGCCCTGGAACGCCTCCGGGTTGAATCGGAAGGTCGTGCAGCCCTTGAGGCCCTTGTGGTAGGCGTAGGTGTAAATGTCCTTGAATTCGTCGTACGGGAAATCGGTAGGCACGTTGGCGGTCTTGGATATCGACGAATCGATCCATTTTTGCGCGGCCGCCTGTATGTCCACGTGCTCGACCGGCGAAATGTCCTCCGCGGTGATGAAGTAGTCCGGCAGTTTCGCCGCTTCGTCCTGTGCATAGGGTATCGCGTTGGCGTTCACCAGGCGGCGGTAGGCCAGCAGTTCGTAACTGTAGACCTCGACTTTTTCCTTCGACTTCCGCCCTTCCCGGATGACGTTGCGGCTGTAGTGATGCGCGAAAGTGGGTTCGATGCCGTTGGAGGCGTTGTTGGCCAGGGACAGGGATATGGTTCCGGTCGGCGCGATAGAGGTATGGTGGGTGAAGCGCGAACCCTCGCTAATCAGCGCATCGACCAGCTCCGGTGCGTGCTCCGCAAGTTGCTGCATGTACCGGCTGTACCTCGCCAGCAACACCTTGCCCCTGACTTGGTCTCCGACCGAATAGCCGTCGTCCAGCATTTCCGGACGCCGGCGGAGCATGTCGCCGGTCACCGTGAACTCCTCGTCCATGATCGGCGCCGGTCCTTTCTCGCGGGCCAGTTCGA
>CALKKN010000279.1 GCA_937995275.1 uncultured Lysobacterales bacterium
TTCATCGTGACCACGTCCTTCACCCGGGAAACCGGCACTTCGATCGACCGGCCGGAGGCCGAGCAGGCGACCGAACTGGCCGGCGGGAGCATCCTGATCGGCATTCGGCAGAACGACGAGATCTGGATGGCCAGGCGGCGCGTCGAGGTGCGGGAAGTGCGCCAGATGGTGGAACGCGCCCGGGCGGAGAACCCGGAGGCAGGCGTGGTGATCGTTGCCGACGAGGGCTCGCGGATCGGCAGGGTGGCCGCGGTCATGGACCAGGTGGGGCTGGCGGGTGTCGGCGGCGTGGCGATAGCGGCGGAACGGCCGGACGGATAGGGACCGTGCGTGCAATGCGAATAGCCGTGGCCGTCCCGTTCGCGCTGGCGATGACCCTGGGTTTGTTCCTGTTCATGCACCAGCTCATTTCGGTGGGCCGCGGCCATACCGTGGGGCGGGAACCCGGCGCCGGCATCCGGTTCGGCAAAGTGGTCATACCGGACGAGGTCGTTACGCGCAGCCGGCGCAAGCCCGTGCAGCCGCCGCCGCCGAAAGACCCGCCGCCGCCGCCCCGCCTGCGCGTGTCGAAATTGGCCCGGACACCGCCGCCGCTGCCGATGATGGACCTGCCCCGGCTGGACGTGCCGCTGGTCGGTGGCGACGGGATGTTCATCGGGAATTTCGAGCGGGTGGACCGGACGGCCGAAGGCGATATCGTGCCGGTGGTGGTCATCCGGCCCATTTACCCGCGCGAAGCCGCTATCGCCGGCATCGAGGGTTGGGTGAAGGTGGAGTTCACCATTACCGAAACGGGTTCGGTCAAGGATCCGCGGATCGTCGATGCGCAGCCGCCGCGGGTGTTCAACCGCGAGGCCGTCCGGGCCATTCTCAAATGGAAATTCAAACCGCGCGTCGTGGAGGGCGTGGCCGTGGAGCGGCGGGCGACCCAGGTTATCGACTTTTCCCTCGATGATTCAGGGCGCTGACATGATGGCGCGCGTCCGAACGGTCTGCGGTGCCCTGCTGCTGATGTGGGCCGGACTGTCGCTGCCAGTGGCCGTCTCAGCCGAGGACGGCGCGTGTGGCGTGGAGCGCGACGCGCGCCAGGGCACGCTGGACGAACTGACCTGGCGGCAGCTCAACACCATCTACGAGCAGGTCGGGGAAGAGGCCTACGGGGAGGCATCCGACGACCTCAGCAGGATGCTCGAGCGGGCCGGCCGCGACCGTTACCTGCGCGCCATCCTGAACCAGGCCCTGGGCCAGGTGGAATGGGCGCGCGGCAACTACGAATCCGCGCTTGGCCACTACCAGCAGGCGGTGGAACTCGACATCCTGCCCGATGAAACGCATTTTGCGCTGATGTACCAGATCGCGCAGCTGTATTACCTGCAGGACCACCTCGACGAGTCCCTGGCCAGCCTGGAGCTCTGGTTTTGCGCGGTGCCGCCGGTCAGGGTGACATCGGCCGCCTACGTGCTCCAGGCCGCCATGCAGGCCCGCCGCGAGGACCATGCCGCCGCGCTCGAGGCTATCGATCAGGCAATCGCAATGGACGACGACCCGCAGGAAGACTGGTATCTGCTCAAGCTGGCCGCGCATTACGAACTGGAGCAGTACCCCCAGGCCGGCGCAACCCTGCAGACGCTGATCGAGCGCTGGCCCGACAGGAAACGCTACTGGCTGCAACTGGCGCAGGTATATGACCGGCTCCGGCAGGAGCAGCGCGCGCTCGCGGTTCTGGCTCTGGCCCACCGGCGCGCCATGCTCGATGAGCAGGCCGATCTCGTTTATCTGGCCAGCCTGTACAGCCGCGCAGAGCTGCCCTTCAGGGCCGCCCAGGTCATGGAGCAGGGCATTCGGGCGGCAATTGTCGCCGGCACCGGCGCGCACTGGGCCATGGCCGCCGACGCCTGGTACGCAGCAGCCGAACTCGACCGCGCGCTGACCGCTTACGGCGAAGCAGGCCGGGCGGCCGATGCCGGCGACATCGATTTGCGCCGGGCATACATCCTGGTCGACCTGGAGCGCTGGTCGGCGGCGCTGGAGGCGCTCGACCAGGCATTGCGCAAGGGCGGGCTGGACGACCGCAGGACCGGGGAGGCGTACCTGTTGCGCGGCATGGCCCAATTCAGCCTCGACAACCTCGACAGTGCCGCCGCCGACTGGGAACGCGCCGGCCGCTTCGATTCGGCCCGGGATGCGGCCAGGCAATGGCTGAATCACCTGCGTGAAGAGCGCCGGCGGCAGGCGTCCTGAGGCATGGCCACCGAACACTCCGAACTGCTGGACCTCTTTCTCGACTCGACCTGGGCGGAGCGGGGTCTGAGCCGCAACACGCTGCGCAGCTATCGGTACGACCTCATGCAGCTCGCGGGCCACCAGCGCCGGGCAGGTCAATCGCTGGCGGCTGCCAGCCGCGAGGATCTGCTGCATTTTCTCGCCGTCCAGTTACAGTCGGGGCGCAGCCCGCGTACGCTCTCCCGTTACCTGTCCAGCTTCCGCCAGTTCTACCGGTGGCTGCTGCGGGAAGGGCGCATCGCCTCGGATCCCACGGCCCTGATCGAAAGCCCGAAACTGGGCCGCGGGCTGCCCAAGGCGCTCAGTGAGCAGCAGGTGACGGACCTGCTGGAAGCGCCCGACATCTCGACCGCCGTCGGGCTGCGCGATCGCACGATGCTCGAGATGATGTACGCCAGCGGTCTGCGGGTCAGCGAACTGGTCGGCCTCGAACTGGCGAGCGTCAATCTCAACCAGGGCGTCGTGCGCATCACGGGCAAAGCAGGCAAGGAGCGGCTGGTGCCGGTGGGCGAGGAGGCCATGGACTGGCTACGCCGCTATCTGCGCGAGGCCCGGCCCCGGTTGATGGGCGGACGGGACTGCCCGGTCCTGTTCGTTACGGCCCGGCGCGACGGCATGACCCGGCAGGCATTCTGGTACGCGATCCGCAAACACGCCCGGGCGGCCGGAATCAGCCAGCCCGTTTCGCCGCACATGCTCCGCCACTCCTTCGCCACGCATCTGCTCAACCACGGGGCCGACCTGCGCGTGGTGCAGCTCCTGCTCGGGCATAGTGATCTTTCGACCACTCAGATATATACTCACATCGCCCGCGAGGGGCTCAAGCAACTGCACAGCAGACATCACCCGCGGGGTTGAACGAATTCTGAACGCCGTGGTCTCTACGGAAGCACACAATCAGCGAGGTTTGCCATGAGGCACATGATCAACGGAATTTGCGGCGTTCTCATCGCCTTCTCCGGCTACGCAGTGGCCGACGATGACTACAGCGCCGTGGAAGAGCGGATTCGGGCACTGGCCCCCCAGACCAAGTCCATTGCCATCTCGGAGACGCCCGTCGAAGGGTTGCTGATGGTTCAGATCGGCGGCGATATCGTGTACGCGACAGCCGACGGCAAGTACCTGATCCAGGGGCGCATGATGGACCTGGAGACCCGCGAGGACCTGACCGAGGCCGCCAAGTCCGGAATCCGCCGCGAAATCCTCGGGTCCGTAGACCCGTCTAAACAGATCACCTTCGCCCCCGAAGAGCCGAAGTACGACCTGATGGTCTTCACCGACATCGACTGCGGCTACTGCCGCAAGCTGCATGCGCAGATGGCGGAGTACAACGAACAGGGCATCGCGATTCACTACATGTCCTTTCCGCGCGCGGGCATCGGCTCGCCCTCTTACGAGAAGGCTGTGTCGGTCTGGTGCGCGAACGATCCGCAGAACGCCATGACACAGGCCAAGCTGGGTGCCGATCCGGCGCCGGCGCAGTGTGACAATCCCATCGCCGAACAGTATCAGCTGGGCAGGGAGCTGGGTGTGACCGGCACCCCGTCGTTGCTGACTGCACAGGGCCAGATGATTCCCGGGTACGTTCCGCCCGAGCAGCTCAGGCAGCGCCTGGACCAAATGAACGGCGTCACGGCTGGGGACTGAGCCGGAAAGAAGACAAGGGGCCCGCCGGGTAGGTTAAACTAGCCCGGCGGCCGGCAGCCGCGCCCGCGCGTGCCGGCGATCATGTTCCGGGAGTAGTGCCTTGTCCGAGTTTGCCTGTCTGCTGGGGGAACCCGCGTTATCCGATTTTCGCAGACGTAAGCTCGCCCGCCGGATAGCCGCTGCAGCCGGCACCGAGCCGGCGATCGATGCGCGTTTTGTCTACCTGATCGAAGCAGCGGCGGAGCTCGTTCCCGCCGAGCTGTCGGCGCTGCAGGATCTGCTGCAGGGAACACAGGTGGCGGACCTGGACGCCGACAACCTCCTGCTCGTAGTCCCGCGGCTGGGTACGCAGTCGCCCTGGTCGACGAAGGCTACCGATATCGCCCGCCGCTGCGGCCTGAAGAACGTGGTGCGGGTCGAGCGCGGTGTCGCCTGCCGGCTGGACGGCATCGACCCGGACCAGCTGCCGGCGGCGGCCGCCATGCTGCATGACCGCATGACGCAGTCCGTGCTGCGTGAACTGCCGGAGGCCTGGGCGCTCTTCGCCCATAACGCGCCCCGCCCCCTGGCCACCGTCGGCGTTCTGGAGCAGGGGGCCGCGGCCCTGAGGGCTGCGAACGCCGAACTCGGCCTGGCCCTGTCCGCAGACGAGATCGACTACCTGGTCGACGCCTTCGGCCGCATGGGCCGTGATCCGACGGACGCGGAACTGATGATGTTCGCCCAGGCCAACTCCGAGCACTGCCGGCACAAGATGTTCAATGCCGACTGGACAGTCGACGGGCAGTCCAGCCAGCACTCGCTGTTCGACATGATCCGTAACACGCATGCCCGGTCCCCGGACGGCGTGCTGTCGGCCTACCACGACAATTCCGCGGTGATCGCCGGGCCGCTGGGTGAGCGTTTCCTGGCCGACCCGGAGAGCGGCAGGTACGGCTGGAGCCTGGAGAGCATGCCCTTCCAGATCAAGGTGGAGACGCATAACCACCCGACCGCGATCTCACCGTTTCCGGGCGCTGCGACGGGGTCCGGCGGCGAGATCCGCGACGAGGCCGCCACCGGCCGCGGCGCGCGCCCGAAAGCGGGCCTGACCGGCTTCTCGGTGTCGCACCTCGACCTGCCCGGCAAGGACCTGCCGTGGCGGCAGTCGGTCGGCAAGCCGGACCGCATCGCCAGCGCGCTCGAAATCATGATCGAGGGCCCCATTGGCGCCGCTTCCTTCAACAACGAATTCGGCCGGCCGGCACTGTGCGGTTATTTCCGTACGTTCGAGCAGGAAACCGGCGGTGCGTTGTGGGGTTATCACAAGCCGATCATGATTGCCGGCGGCATGGGCAGCATCCGCGAATCGCAGGTGGACAAACGGCCCCTGGTGCCCGGTGCCCACGTCGTGGTGCTGGGCGGTCCGGCCATGCTGATCGGCCTGGGCGGCGGGGCAGCTTCCTCGGTCGGCAGCGGCCAGGGTCAGGAAGAACTGGATTTCGCTTCGGTCCAGCGGGGTAACCCGGAAATGCAGCGGCGCTGCCAGGAAGTTATCGACGCCTGCTGGGCGCTGGACGCCGCCAATCCGATCCTGTCCATCCACGACGTCGGGGCCGGCGGCCTGTCCAACGCGCTTCCCGAGTTGCTGAACGACGGCGGGCACGGCGGTGACCTCGAACTCCGCCTGGTCCCCAGCGGCGATACGTCGATGTCGCCGATGGAGATCTGGTGCAACGAATCCCAGGAGCGTTACGTGCTGGCGATCGCCCCGGACGGCCTCGGCACTTTCGAGGCCTTCTGCCGCCGTGAGCGGTGCCCGTTCGCCGTGCTGGGCCGTGCCACGCCCGAGCGGCAACTGCGGGTGAGCGACGAACTGCTGGGCCCGGATCCGGTGGACATGCCGCTCGAGGTGCTGCTGGGCAAGCCCCCCAGGATGTCCCGCGATGTCCGGCGGCAGTCGTTCGGCGGCGCCGGTTTCGACGTGACCGGCGTGGACCTCCGGGAGTCATTGCGCCGGGTGCTGCGTTTCCCGGCCGTCGGCAGCAAGTCGTTCCTGGTGACCATCGGCGACCGCTCGGTGGGCGGCCTGGTGACGCGCGACCAGATGGTCGGGCCCTGGCAGGTGCCGGTCGCGGACGTTGCCGTGACACTGAGCGGGTTTCGCAGCCGGAGCGGCGAGGCCATGGCGATGGGCGAGCGGACGCCGCTGGCCGTCGCCGACGCCGCGGCATCCGGCCGCCTGGCGATCGCCGAGGCCGTCACGAACGTGGCCGCCGCGGCGATCGGGCGCATCAGCGATATCCGGCTGTCCGCCAACTGGATGGCAGCGTCCGGCGAGCCCGGACAGGACGGCGCGCTGTTCGACACCGTCCGAACCGTGGGGCTGGAACTGTGCCCGGCGCTCGGGATTGCCATCCCGGTGGGCAAGGACTCGCTGTCCATGAAGACGGTATGGCGGGACGGGGAGGCGGAGCGGCGCATGTGCGCGCCGGTGTCGCTGATCGTGTCGGCGTTCGCGCCCGTCACGGACGTGCGCCGAACGGTGACCCCGCAGATCGACATGGACATCGGCGAATCACGGCTGCTGCTCGTCGACCTCGGCAACGGGCGCAACCGCACCGGCGGCTCCTGCCTCGCGCAGGTATTCGGGTGTTACGGCGACCAGGTCCCGGACCTGGACTCGCCCGAACAGCTGGCGCGGTTTTTCGAGGTCATCCAGTCGCTGAACGGCGACGGTCTCATCCGGGCCTACCACGACCGCTCGGACGGCGGTGCGATCGTTACCGCGTGTGAAATGGCCTTCGCCGCGCACTGCGGCCTCGAACTGAATCCCGACGCCAAACTACACGAATTGAACGCTTTCCTGTTCGCCGAGGAACCCGGGGCCGTACTCCAGGTCGCCGCGGCGGACATGCCGGAGGTGGCGGCGCGCTTCGCGGCTGCCGGGCTGGCCGATCAGCTCCACGACCTGGGGCGGCCGGTTGCGGGCACACGCCTGAGCCTTGCGGTGGAGGGCCGTACCGTGCTCGACGAGGCGTTACCGGACCTGCAGCGCCTCTGGTGGGAGACCAGCCACGCGGTGCAGCGCCTGCGGGACAACCCCGACTGCGCGGACCAGGAGCTGGAGCACGTCACCGACTGGAGCAGTAACGGATTGCGGCCGCACCTGACCTTTGCGGTGGCCGAAAATCCCGCCGCGCCGATGATCGCTTCAGGCGCGAGGCCGCCCGTGGCCATTCTGCGCGAGCAGGGCGTCAACGGCCACCTCGAGATGGCAGCCGCTTTCGACCTCGCCGGCTTCACGGCGGTGGACGTGCACATGTCGGACCTCGCGGAAGGCCGGCACCGCCTTGCCGATTTTGTCGGCATCGTCGCCTGCGGTGGCTTTTCCTACGGCGATGTCCTGGGCGCAGGGCGCGGCTGGGCCAAGTCCATCCTGTTTCACGAGGGGCTACGCGATCAGTTCGGCGCCTTCTTCGCCGACCCGGCCAGGTTCGCGCTGGGCGTCTGCAACGGCTGCCAGATGATGGCGGCGCTGCGCGACCTGATTCCGGGCGCGGGCGCGTGGCCCGACTTCGCTGGCAACCGGTCGGAACAGTTCGAAGCCCGCCTGGGCCTGGTCAGGGTGGAAGAATCGCCGTCGATTTTCCTGCAGGGCATGGCAGGATCGTGCCTGCCCGTCGCCACGGCGCACGGCGAGGGCCGGGCGGACTTCGGTGAGCGACGGCCTCCCGCCGGGCTCGTTGCGCTGCGCTACGTTGACAGCGCCGGCTCAGCAACGGAACATTATCCGCAAAACCCGAACGGCTCGCCCGCCGGCATCACGGGCTTGTGCAGCGGAGACGGGCGGGTGACCATCATGATGCCCCATCCGGAACGGACCCTGCGGAGCGTCAACTTCTCCTGGGCCCCGCCGGCCTGGGGCGACGTATCTCCCTGGCAGCGCATGTTCCGCAACGCGCGGCGATGGGTGGGGTGAGGAATGACGAAGAAGCAGACCAGGCACCAGAAAAAAGACGAGCTGACGCTGGGCGAACTGTTGATCCTGGCGTCCATGTGGATGCTGTTCGGTTTCATGCTGTGGTTCTACCTGTCGGCGTTTCACGGCGCACCGGCGCGACTGGCCGCCGAGGCCATCCTGCAGCACGTGCTCGGTTCCGATTTCAACCGCATCATCGTCGAGCCCAACCAGAATTTCCTGTTCCAGGTCGAAACCAACATCCCGTTCACTTTCCGTGACGGGACCACCGAGGCCCTGGGGTTTGTCGTCAACCCCCTGATCTTCAGCTATGGCTTGCCGCTGTTGTTCGGCCTGGTGATGGGTTCCAACGTGAGCTGGCTGCGGAAGGTGACGATCATGCTGATCGGCTACGTCGTCATCACCGGCGTGCAGGTCTGGGGCGTCGTGTGGCAATCGCTGAAGATGCTGGCTTTCAACTTCGGCGCACAAACTCACGCAGTCGTCGCGAGCCATGGGGTTTCGGACGGTGCCATCGCGCTGGGCTATCAGCTGGGCACACTGATCTTCCCCGCGCTCGCGCCAATCTTTGTCTGGGTGCTCAGCAACCGCCCGCTGGTGGAGCAGTTCGTCGGCTGGTCGGCGGATCAGCTCAAGAAGAAATAGCGCCCATGGGACAGGAACCTCACAACGTATCGGATGTCTAGGCAGTGTGCGGCCAGTCATCGGCTGCGCTTGGGAGCCGCAGGCGAGCCACGGCCGGACGGTTCTGCCTTCAAGGCTTCTTGCCTTGCGGCAAGCCGCCATTCGGCATTACCTGGCCTGCCCCGGTTGGGTAAGTCGAGCGAAGCGAGACTCCTTTATAATGCCGGACAATCGCGACGGGGAATCACACGTGCAATTGAGCGAAGAGCAAATCGGGATTGAAGCGACGGACACCGGCGCGGCCGTGGCCGTGGACGATCCGGTCTCTACCTATCTGCTCGAGAACAACCGCCTCCGGTCCGCGGACCTGCGGCGCGCGCAGACCTATCAGGAGCAGCACGGCGGTGACCTGGTCACGCTGCTCGTCCGGCTGGGGCTGGTCTCCGAACGGGACGTCGCGGAGGCCGAGGCCGGGCTGCTGGACCTGCCCCTGGTGCGTACCGCCGATCTGCCCGAGCAAGTGCCGGAGGTTCCCGACATCTCGGTGCGCTTCCTGAAACAGAACCTGATACTGCCGATCGCGGAATCCAATGGTGACCTGACCGTCGTCATGGCCAACCCGCGTGACGGTTTCGCGCGCAAGGCGCTGTCGATGGCCAGCGGCAAGAACATCGTGACGCGGGTCGGCGTTGCGTCCGAGATCGAAAACGGCATTGAAAAGCTGCTCGGCGGCGGCCGCAGCGCCATGGGGCAGATCGTCGAAAGCCTGGGGGGCGAGGACGAAGGGGATCTCGAGGATGTCGAGCACCTTCGCGACCTCGCTTCCGAGGCGCCGGTCATCCGCCTGGTCAACCTGATCCTCCAGCGCGCGGTCGGGGGGCGCGCCTCCGATATTCACATCGAACCGTTCGAGAACCGGCTCAAGGTGCGCTACCGCATCGACGGCGTGCTGCAGGAAGTCGAGGCGCCGCCCGCCAAGTCCACCGCCGCGGTGATCAGCCGCATCAAGATCATGGCCAAGATGAACATTGCCGAGCGGCGCCTGCCGCAGGACGGCCGCATCATGCATCGTGTGCAGGGCAAGGAGCTGGACCTCCGCGTGTCGACCGTGCCGACCTCCCACGGCGAGAGCGTGGTCATGCGTATCCTGGACCGCGAGAGTGTTGTGCTGGACTTCGATTCCCTGGGTTTCGACGACGACATCCGGGCGAAATTCGTACACCAGCTGGAAATGCCGCACGGCATTATCCTGGTCACCGGCCCGACCGGCTCGGGCAAGACG
>CALKKN010000280.1 GCA_937995275.1 uncultured Lysobacterales bacterium
CCCGGCGGGACCTGCCTGAACGTGGGCTGCATACCCTCCAAGGCACTGCTGGACTCCAGCAAGATCTATCACCACCTGCAGCACGATTACGAAGCCCACGGCATACGCGCCGGGAAGGTGGCCATCGACGTGCCGGCCATGCTGGCCCGCAAGGACGGCGTGGTCAAGAGGCTGACCGGCGGCGTCACCCAGTTGCTCAAGGGCAACAAGGTCGCCTTCTACCACGGCAAGGGCCGACTGGGAGCCGGCCGGCGGGTCGAAGTGACACCCGTTGACGGCGGCGATCCCCTGGCCCTCGAAGCCGACAACATCATCCTGGCAAGCGGTTCGGCGCCCATCGAGATACCCAACGTCGTCTACGACGGCGAGTACATCGTCGACAATGTCGGCGCCCTGGATTTCGGCGCGGTTCCCGGGACGCTGGGCGTCATCGGCGCCGGCGTCATCGGTCTCGAACTGGGGTCGGTGTGGAACCGGCTGGGTTCCGAAGTCATTCTCCTCGAAGCGCTGCCCGATTTCCTGGCGCTGGCCGACCGCGACATCGCCAAACAGGCCGAGCGCGAATTCAGGAAACAGGGTCTGGACATCCGGCTCAAAACGCTCGTAAAGAGCGCCGAGGTGAAGAACAAGAAGGTGCTCGTCACGATCGAGGACAAGGATGGCGAAAGCCAGCTCAGCTTCGACCGCCTGCTCGTCAGCGTTGGCCGCAAGGCGTATACCGACGGCCTGCTGGCCGACGACTCGGGCGTCAGGCTCAACGAGCACGGGCAGATCGAGGTGGACGGGCAGTCCCGCACGACCGCGCCGGGCGTCTGGGCCATCGGCGATTGCGTGCGCGGCCCGATGCTGGCGCACAAGGCCTCCGAGGAGGGTATCGCCGTCGCCGAACTGATCGCCGGCAAGCCCGCGCATATCCATTTCGACACGATTCCCTGGGTGGTCTACACCGATCCGGAGATCGCCTGGGTCGGCCGCACCGAGCAGCAGTTGAAAGACGAGGGTGTCGCCTACCGTAAAGGCACCTTCCCTTACGCCGCCAACGGGCGGGCGCTGGCCGGGGGCCAGAGTGTGGGCTTGGTCAAGCTCCTCGCCGACGAGGAAACGGACGAGATTCTGGGGGTCCACATATTCGGCGCGAATGCTTCCGAGCTGATTGCCGAATGTGTCGTGGCGATGGAGTTCCAGGGTTCCAGCGAGGACCTGGCGCGAATTGTCCACGCTCACCCCACCCTTTCCGAAGCCATCCACGAGGCGGCCCTGCACCTGGACGGGCGCGCCATCCATCGCGGCAACTGACCGGCACGGACGATGGCAGACGTCCCCACCCGTTTCCGGGCCTTCCGCATTCACGACGATTCGGCGGGCTACCGCGCGGGCATCGAAGACCTGGGGCTGGATGACCTGGCGCCGGGCAACGTCACGATCCGCGTGGCCTGGTCCGGCCTGAACTACAAGGATGCCCTCGCCGCTACCGGCAAGGGCAGGATCCTGCGCCGCGCGCCGCTGGTGGGCGGTATCGACGTGGCAGGCACCGTGGTCGAATCCGACAGTGACGACTTCCTGCCCGGTGAGAGGGTGCTGGCGAACGGCAGCGGCCTGGCCGAAACACGCGACGGAGGGTTCACCGAATACCTGAGGTTGCCGGCGGATATCGCGGTGCCGCTGCCGACCGGTTTGACCATGCGCCAAGCCATGGGGCTTGGAACGGCAGGATTTACCGCGGCTCTGAGCCTGTACCGGATGGAGGCCAATGGCCAGCGTCCGGACATGGGGCCGATCGTCGTGACGGGCGCGAGCGGTGGCCTGGGAAGCATCGCCGTCGACCTGCTCACCGCTGCCGGTTACGAGGTGCACGCCATTACGGGCAAGGTGGAACAATTCGACTGGCTCGCCCACCTTGGCGCCCGCCAATGCATCTCGCGCAACGACCTGCACTGGGGGCAGAAGCCACTGGAGCGGGCCGCCTGGGCCGGATGTATCGACACGGTCGGCGGCGACATGCTGGCAGGACTGACCCGGGCGATCGATCTGTGGGGCAACATTGCCTGCTGCGGCATGGCCGGCGGCTCCGGCCTGCGCACGACGGTGTTCCCGCTGATCCTGCGGGGTGTCAGCCTGCTTGGAATCAGTTCCACCAATTGTCCCATCGATACGCGGCGCAAACTCTGGGACCGCCTGGGCAACGAGTGGAAGCCGCCGCACCTGGACGAAATCATCCGTAACGAGGTCGACCTCGAAGACATGCCCGCCGTGTTCGGGAAGATGCTCGCGGGGGAATCGCTCGGGCGAACCGTGGTTCGGGTCGCGGAGGCGGATTGACCCGCTGAAGATATTCACATTTGCCGCTCATCTGCGGCATAATGTCCGGCAAATGGATGAATCAGCCGCAGGAAGCGGGGGGCGCCATGCCTAAGATATTGATTGTCGATGATTCTCCGGCGCAGCGGCACAACCTGCGCCAAATGGTCGAACAGGCCGGTCACGAGGCTCTGGTCGCCGAATCCGGGGAGCAGGCGCTGGAACTGGCAGCCCTGGAACACCCCGCGGTGATACTCATGGACATCGTCATGCCCGGCATGAGCGGCTACCAGGCCACGCGCAAGCTCGGCCGCTCGGACACCACCCGCCACATCCCCGTCATTTTCGTCTCGAGCAGGGACGGCGAGGCCGACCGCGAGTGGGGGTTGCGCCAGGGCGCTCGAGAGTACGTCACCAAGCCGGTAAATCCCGCGCGACTGCTGAACGCCATCTCCGAGGCCATGGCCGCCTGATACCCGTTCCCCGCGGCTAAACCTTGCATATTCCGCCGGTCGCTACCATCTTCCGCGGGACCGGGCGCCGGGCGCCCCACCACACCTCTGGACAGGAGAGCGGAGATGACGATAAAGGTCGGTGGCAGGATACCTGAATCCACGCTGGGCTTGATGGGCGACGACGGCCCGACCACGGTCGGCACCAACGAGTTATTCGCGGGCAGGAAAGTCGTTCTGTTCGCGGTCCCCGGCGCGTTCACGCCCACCTGCTCCGCCAGGCACCTGCCCGGTTTCGTCGATCAGGCAGACAACATCCTGGCGCAGGGTGTGGACACCATCGCCTGCATGTCCGTCAACGACGTGTTCGTCATGAATGCATGGGGCAAGAGTGCCGGCGCGGACAGGATCGCGATGCTGGCGGACGGCAACGGCGAATTTACCCGCGCGCTCGGGCTGGAATTCGATGCGACCGCCTGGGGTATGGGTCAGCGCTCCCAGCGTTTTGCGCTGATCGCCGAAGACGGCGTGGTCACCGAATTGTTCGTCGAATCCCCGGGCGAGTTTCGCGTCAGCAGCGCCGAACACGTACTGACCAGGCTTTAACTTCTGCTGACTCCGGTCATGGTGCCGCGGAATTCCCGTCGGCAATAATTTACTCAGCACAAACCGCGGCAGAACCCATGCAAGAGTATCCACACCTATACGTGGCCACGGCCGAGGGAAGCACGGATGGGGTCATTGACACCGGCAGCCCGGGGCTCGAGAGCATCCCCGCCATGCCGCCGGCCGAGTTCGACGGGCCCGGCGACAAGTGGTCGCCCGAGACCCTGCTGGTCGCGTCGGTGGCCAATTGTTTCATCCTGACCTTCCGCGCGGTCGCCCGGGCCTCGCACTTCGACTGGAATTCGCTGAACGTGAAGGTGGTCGGCGTGCTCAATCGCGTTGAGCGCGTGACCCGGTTCACCGAGTTCCAGATCAGCGTGACCCTCCGCCTGCCCTCCGAATCCGATTGGCACAAGGGGCATCGAATCGCCGAAAAATCAGAAAGCGTGTGCCTTGTGACGAATTCGCTGAACGGCGACAAGATACTCGAAATCGACATCGAATACGACGACTGACTTGTTCTCGGAGGAACCGGAGGATGAATCGGAAGATCCAGGCTAACTCGCTGCTCTTCACCTGTCTGCTGGCCGCCGCCCCGGCGCTGCATGCAGCCGACACCGCCGCTCCCGATCCGGCCCCGCTGGCCGACCAGGCAAAAGCGTCCGTGGCCGCTTTCGCTGCCGCGCTGAAATCCGAACTGCTGGCGGCCATGCAGGCCGGCGGGCCACTGCTGGCCATTGACGTTTGCCATGCGAGGGCGCCGGCCATCGCAGCGGAAATCTCCCGGCAGCAGGAGTTGCAGGTGTCACGGGTCAGCCAGCGCAACCGCAATCCCGGCAACGCCCCGAACGACTGGCAGGCGGCCGTGCTGGACGAGTTCGAGGCGCGCCGCACCGCCGGCGAAGACCTCGCCGCCCTCAGCTGGCAGTCACTGGCGGAAACGGACGGCGGTCAGGAATTCCGCTTCATGAAGGCGATCCCGACCGCCCCGCTTTGCCTGGGCTGCCATGGCGAGTCCATCGCGCCCCCGGTGCGGGAGAAACTGGCTGAACTTTACCCGGATGACAAGGCGACCGGCTTCAGGGAAGGCGACATTCGCGGCGCCTTCGTGGTGACCCGCCAACTCGATTGACGGACGAAGTACGCGCTTTGCGGGGGACGGGTTTCTGCGCGCGCGCCGGACTCATTCCCCGGCTTCGCCTTCGGCTCCTTCGCCGGCCTCCTCCTCTTCCGGCTGAATGCGTTCGAGGCCGACCAGTTTCTCCTCCTGGCGCAGGCGGATCAGCGTCACGCCCTGGGTGTTGCGGCCCAGGATCGATATTTCGCCGACACTGGTGCGCACCAGCGTGCCGCCGTCGGAAATCAGCATGATGTCGTCTTCGTCGGTGGCCTGGATGGCGTCGATCAGGGGGCCGTTCCGCTCGGATGTATGGATGCCGATGACACCCTGCCCGCCCCGGCCCTGGCGCGAATGGTCGTCAATGGCGGTGCGCTTGCCGTAACCGTGTTCGGTCACGGTGAGGATTTCGCCCGCATCGACCACCAGCATCGACACGACCCTCTGCCCCTTCTGCAACCGGATACCGATGACGCCACGGGCCACCCGTCCCATCGAACGCACGTCGCTTTCGGCAAAACGGATGCATTTGCCCGAACTCGCGAACAGCATGATGTCCTTCCCGCCGTCGGTCAGGCTGGCGTTCACCAGTTCGTCTTCCTCGGGCAGATCGATCGCCCAGATACCGTTGGCGCGCGGTCTCGAGTAGTCGGACAACGACGTCTTTTTGACGATGCCGTCGCGGGTTGCGAAAAAGACGAACAGCTCCTCCGGGAAATCGCGCACCGGCAGCACCGCATTGACCCGCTCGTCCTTCTCCAGAGGCAGCAGGTTGACGATTGGCTTGCCGCGACTGACATGGCTTGCCTGCGGCAGCTGGTAGACCTTCAGCCAGTACACGCGGCCGCGGCTGGTGAAACACAGCAGGGTGTCGTGCGTGTTTGCGACAAAGAGCTTTTCGATGAAGTCCTCGTCCTTGATCCGGGTCGCCGACTTGCCCGTTCCGCCCCGTCGCTGGGCACGGTAGCGGTCGAGGGGCTGCGACTTGGCATAACCCGCATGGGAAATGGTCACCACCACGTCTTCCTCGGTGATCAGGTCTTCCAGGCTCAGGTCGAGCCGGTCATGCAGAATCTCCGTGCGGCGCTCGTCGCCGTACTGCTCGCGCACGGCCAGCAGTTCCTCGCGGATGACTTCCATCAGGCGACCGGGGTCCGACAGGATACGCAGCAATCCCTTGATCGTTTCCAGGATCCCCCGGTACTCGGTTGCGAGTTTGTCCTGCTCCAGGCCGGTGAGCCGGTGCAGGCGCATGTTGAGGATCTCCTGGGCCTGAACCGGTGAGAGCTGGTAGCCCCCATCCTGCAGCCCGTAGCGGGCCTCCAGGTCCTCCGGGCGGGAAGTCTCCGCTCCGCCCTCGCCGAGCATCGCGGCAACCAGGCCGGGCTGCCAGAGGCTCGCCAGCAGGGCTTCCCGGGCATCGGCCGGCGTGGCCGACGCCTTGATCAGTTCGATGACCTCGTCGAGGTTGGCCAGGGCTACAGTCAGGCCCTCGAGCACGTGGGCGCGTTCGCGCGCCTTGCGCAGATCGAACAACGTCCTGCGCGTGACCACCTCGCGGCGGTGCGCGACGAACGCCGCCAGCATTTCAAGCAAGTTCAGCAGGCGCGGCTGCCCGTGGACCAGGGCCACCATGTTGATGCCGAACACGTTTTGCAGGGCCGTGTGCTTGTAAAGGTTGTTGAGGACCACTTCCGGCACTTCACCGCGCCGCAGCTCGATCACGACGCGCATGCCGTCCTTGTCGGACTCGTCGCGCAGTTCGGTGATGCCCTCGATCTTCTTCTCTTTGACCAGTTCGGCAATCTTCTCCAGCAGCCTGGCCTTGTTGACCTGGTACGGAAGTTCCGTCACGACCAGCGACTGTTTGCCGGTGGATTCGTCCGTCTCGACATTGCTGCGCGCCCGCAGGTAGATGCGGCCGCGGCCGGTACGGTAGGCTTCCTCGATGCCCTCGGCGCCGTTGATCATGCCGGCCGTCGGGAAGTCCGGCCCGGGCAGGTGCTGCATCAGGTCATCGACGGAAATTTCGGGGTCGTCCACCAGGGCGAGGGCGGCATCGACGACCTCACGGAGGTTGTGCGGCGGAATATTGGTGGCCATGCCGACCGCAATGCCCGCGGACCCGTTGACGAGCAGGTTCGGCACCCGCGTGGGCAGGACCTGCGGTTCCTGTTCGGTTTCGTCGTAATTCGGAATGAAGTCGACCGTCTCCCGGTCCAGGTCGGCGAGCAGTTCCTGCGTCAACCGCGACATCCGCACTTCGGTATACCGCATTGCGGCCGCCGCATCGCCGTCCACCGACCCGAAATTGCCCTGCCCGTCGACCAGCAGATAGCGCATCGCAAACGGCTGCGCCATACGCACGATGGTGTCGTAGACAGCCGTGTCCCCGTGCGGATGGTATTTGCCGATCACGTCACCGACAACGCGCGCGGACTTCTTGTAGGGCTTGTTCCACTCGTTGCCCAGCACGCTCATCGCGTACAGAACGCGGCGGTGGACGGGTTTCAGGCCGTCTCTGACGTCCGGAAGCGCGCGGCCGACGATGACGCTCATGGCGTAGTCCAGGTAGGACTGGCGCATCTCGTCTTCGAGGTTTACCTGCACCACTTCTTTGGCAAGTTCAGCCATTCGTGACTTGTTCTCCGAATTACTACGTAACTATTTATTATTAGTATATTTTTTATGTCGTCAGTTCGACGCTCTTCGATGGTGTCCGGGGCGGTAATACAATCAGAAAATTATACCACGAAACCGCTATATACGAGCCGTTTCCGGCTGTTCCCGCGCGCCATATGGAGTCTCGCTTCACGGGCGACGGCTTCGCTCGGCCGCTTCTTTGGCTGCGCCAAAACCGCAACCTCGCTCTCGCCTGCCCTCGACTCACCCCACCGGGGGCGGCGGGTCGCCTTCGACTCCAGGTGAAAGTGCTGGCCGGGCCTGCGGTGCACCAGTATCATTTTGTATTCCAGCCCAAATTCCAAACGGGGAAACATCCACCATGATCCACTTCAAGAGCCTGATCAGCCGCGCCTCAGTGCTTCTGCTGATTGCCGTATCGACCTTGCCGCAACCGCTCCGTGCAGAGGACAACCCGACAGCGGTCCTTCACACCAGCCTCGGCGACATCCACCTGGAACTGTTCGCCGAACAGGCGCCCAAGTCGGTCGAAAACTTTCTCGGGTACGCCCGGAGCGGCTTCTACGACGGGACGATCTTCCACCGGGTCATCAGTCACTTCATGATCCAGGGCGGCGGGTTCACGCCGGAGATGGAAAAGAAGCCCACCGGCGAACCGATCGCCAATGAGGCAGCCAACGGCCTGTCCAACAAGCGCGGCACCATCGCCATGGCCCGCACCAACCACCCCCATTCCGCGACGGCCCAGTTTTTCATCAACGTTCAGGACAACATCAACCTCGACCATACGGGCGAGTCGAATTCCCGGGCCTGGGGTTATGCCGTCTTCGCACGCGTCACCGAAGGCATGGATGTCGTCGACAAGATCCGGTTCGTCCAGACGACGCGGGTGGGACCTCTCAGCGACGTTCCCGTCGAGCCCGTGATCATCGAACGCGTGGCGCTCGGCGTGGACTGACCAAACGGCAACAGGGCCCCGCATGACCACGCTGTTCATATCGGATATCCATCTCGACGATGGCCGGCCCGAGGCCTTTGAATGGCTCCGAGCCTTCTTGACCGGGCCGGCGCGGGAGGCCGCGACCGTCTATATCCTCGGCGACCTGTTCGAATACTGGATCGGCGATGACGCCCCGCCGGTGGGCGCGCGGCGCCTGGCCCGTGCGACCGCGGAACTGGTGGAATCCGGGGTAGCCTGCTACTTCCTGCACGGTAATCGTGATTTTCTTCTGGGCGACGATTACGCAGCCCGGGCGCGGCTGCACCTGCTGCCCCAGAGCATCGTGGCGCCCCTGTACGGGATGCCGACCCTGTTGCTGCACGGCGACACGCTGTGTACCGACGACGTCGAGTACCAGGCATTCAGGCGTCAGGCCCGCGATCCCGCCTGGCAGGCCGCAATCCTCGAATTACCGGTGGAACAGCGCCTGCGCATGGCGCGGGAGGCCCGGGACGCCAGCGCCCAGCACACCGGATCCACCGCGATGGAGATCATGGACGTCAACGAGACAGCCGTGAAGGAAGCGTTCGAGGCGCACGGGGTAACCCGGATGATTCACGGCCACACGCACCGCCCGGCCGTCCACCGCCATGATCTTGCCGACGGGACGAGTGCCGAGCGCATCGTGCTCGCCGACTGGTACAGCACGGCGAGCTACCTCGAACTGACGGCTGCGGGAGCGCGGTCCGTCACGCTTTGAATCCTCCGCCTCCCCCGGCCAGCAGGGCATCCATCTCGGACTGCGAAAACCCCGCCGCGTGCCGCGCATCGAGGTTGAAGGGCCCGCGCGGAGCGGTCGCGTAGTGCGTACTCAAAAGGTCCAGGAAAGTCGCCGCCGGGTCCAGCCCCTGGCGTTTACAGCAATGCCGGAACCAGCGCGTCCCGATGGCGACGTGCCGGATCTCCTCTGCGAGAATGACCTCCAGTACCGCAACCGTCTCGTCATCGCCGGCCGCGCCGAGCCGGGTGATCATGCCGGGAGTGACGTCGAGGCCCCGGGCTTCCAGCACCCGCGGCACCAGTGCCATTCGCAGCAGACAACTGTCCGCCGTTTTTTCCGCCATCTCCCAGAGGCCATTGTGCGCCGGCAGGTCCCCGTACGTGATCCCGAGTGACCGCAGGCGCTCCTGCAGCAGGAGAAAGTGCCGGAATTCGTCCACGGCCACCGAGAGCCAGTCCCTGTAATAGGCTGCCGGCATGTCCCGAAATCGGTAGACGGCGTCCAGCGCCAGGTTGATGGCGTTGAACTCTATGTGGGCGATCGCGTGTACCAGCGCCGCCCGCCCCTCGCGGCTGCCGAGACGCCGGCGGGGCACTTGCGCCGCCGCCACCAGCACCGGACGCTCGGGCCGGCCGGGCGGGCCGATCGGCCGCACGGGGTAGTCCTGGTCAAAATGAACGCGACCATCCGCATGGGCGGCCGCGAGTTCCCTGACGGCGGCGCCCTTGTCCTCCGGGTCGCTCAGCGACAGGCAGTGACAACTCGCCGCGAACAGGCCCTGCGGCATCACGCTGGCCACGGGCTCACGGTACAGGGACCGGCCGTGGACGGCGTCAGAGCCGCTCGATCAGCGCGTCGGCGAAACCGGAAGTCGGAACTTCCGTCGCGCCTTCCATCTGCCGCGCGAAATCATAGGTCACGATGCCCGCGCCGACGGTCCGGACGAAGGCCTCGTTGATCAGCGTCGTAACTTCCCGCCAGCCGATGTAATCGAACATCATGCAACCGGAGAACATCAGGGAACTGGGGTTGACCTTGTCGAGGTTGGCGTACTTCGGCGCCGTGCCGTGGGTCGCCTCGAACACGGCAACGTGGTCGGCCATGTTCGCGCCCGGCGCGATGCCCATGCCGCCGACCTCGGCAGCCAGCGCGTCGGACAGGTAGTCGCCGTTGAGGTTCATGGTCGCCAGCACGTCGAATTCGGCCGGCCGCAACTGCATCAACTGGAACGTGATGTCGGCGATCCGGTCCTTGATCACCACCTTGCCTTCGGGTGCCACCCCGTCGTACTTCTCCCAGAGTTCGTCTTCGCTGATGGTCTGGTCACCGAACTCCTCGCGCGCCACTTCGTAACCCCAGTTGCGGAACGCGCCTTCGGTGAATTTCATGATGTTGCCCTTGTGGACCAGGGTCACGCTCGCCCGGCCGTTGTCGATGGCGTACTGAATGGCCTTGCGCACCAGGCGCTTGGAGCCGAACGGCGAAATGGGCTTGACGCCGAGCCCGGCGTCCTCGAAGAAGTCGACGCCCATCTCCTCCCTCAGGAACTTCGCCAGTTTCCGGTTTTCCGGCGTGCCGGACTGGTACTCGATCCCCGAATAGACGTCCTCCGTATTCTCCCGGAAGATCACCACGTCGACGTCCTCGGGACGCCGCATCGGCGAGGGTACGCCCTGGAAGTACTGCACGGGGCGGACACAGGCGTAGAGATCCAGTTCCTGCCGCAATGAGACGTTCAGCGAACGAAAGCCACCACCGACCGGGGTGGTCAATGGCCCCTTGATGGCTACGATCAACTCCTTGATCGCTTCCAGCGTCTCGGCTGGGAAGTAGTCCCCGTCATAGATGCCAGAAGCTTTTTCACCCAGGTACAATTCGGCCCAGTGAACCTTGCGACGTCCTCCGTAGGCCTTCTCCACGGCCGCGTTCCAGACACGCAGCGCGGCGCGGGTGATATCCGGACCGATGCCGTCACCCTCGACGAACCCCAGGATGGGATTATCGGGAACGACCATGCGGTTGTTGCTGATGCTGATTTTCTGTCCGGAATCGGGAAACCTGATATGGCGGTAGCTCATCTTTGTTTTCCTTGTACGGTGGTCTGCTGAAACGGGAATAGACAATCGACTATTATACCGGCGCCACCGACTGAGTGACATTCCTTAACCCGAGGTTAACCCGCTGCTGGCATACTGTGACGAACCCCTGCGGGCGCTCTGCGCCAAAGACGGAATGAAGGAGTCTCGCTTCCCTGCTCCCGCCTACGGCGGAAGGCGGCTGCGCTCGACGGCATACCATCAGCGCACGACCCCTCTGGTACCGCTCGCTTCGCTCGACTTACCCAACCGGGGTCGGCGGGTCGCCTGCGGCTCCAGCGAAACTGCCGCCGCGACGACACGAACTCCGCTTGCCCGCTTTACCGGCTTCCTCGCCA
>CALKKN010000281.1 GCA_937995275.1 uncultured Lysobacterales bacterium
ATCGGCAGCAGGAATCCGTAGCGCCCGATGCCGCGGCGGTCACCCAGCGCCTTGTTCAGCGTCTGGCCCAACGCCAGCGCGCAATCCTCCACGGTGTGGTGTTCGTCGATCTCCAGGTCGCCGCGGCACGTCAGTTCCAGCCGGAAGCCTCCGTGGCTGGCGAGCTGGTCCAGCATGTGGTCGAAAAAACCGATGCCGGTTTCGACCTGGCTGCCGCCGCCGGCGTCGAGGTCGACGAAGACGCTGATATCGGTCTCGCGCGTCTTGCGTTGCACGGTGCCTTGGCGGGGCCGGTCGACCAGGCGATGCGCGATGGCGGGCCAGTCCCGGAAACCGTCGCCGAGCCGCAGCCCGCCGATCCCCATGTTCTCCGCAAGCTGCAGGTCGGTCTCACGGTCGCCGATTACCCAGCTGTCGTCGAGGTCCAGCTCGCCCGACTTCAGGTAGTCGAGCACCAGGCCGACGCCCGGCTTGCGCGTCATCGCCCCCTGGTGTTCGAAGTGTGGATCGACGTGCACCGCGCTGAAGCGGATGCCCTGCGATTCGAACAGGTCCAGCATTTTCTGTTGCGGGATCTCGTAGTCGGGCGTCGGAAACGCGTCCGTGCCAAGGCCGTCCTGGTTGCTGACGATGACGAACTCGTAACCAGCGCTTGCCAGGCGCAGCAGGGCGGGGATGACGCCGGGCACCAGTTCCAGCTTCTCCAGCGAGTCGATCTGTTCGTCGGGTGGTTCCACGATCAGGGTGCCATCGCGGTCGATGAACAGGATTCGGCGCTTACGATCACTCATTCCCGGTTCTCCCATTCGTCGAAGGCGGCAGCCAGCGCTTCGATATCGTCGGCGGAGCCGACCGAGATACGCAGGTAGTCCCGCAGCAGGGGCTCCCCCGGAAAGCCGCGCAGGATGACGTTGCGTCCGGCGCAGAACGACAGCAGTTCGGCCGCCCGTTCGGTCCGCAGCAGTATGAAGTTCGCCTCTCCCGCGATCACTTCGGAGATGAAGGGCCGCGAGCGCGCCACGTCCAGCAGTCGCTGCTTGTTGTCTGCGATCCGCTGCAGCAGGTCCTGCTGGCGCTCGAGCATGTCGGGTTGCAGCACCCGCAGCGCCAGCGCAATGACCGGGCTGGGCAGCGGGTACGGTGCGATGACCCTGCGCAGCAGATCGATCACCGCCGGCTGCGCCAGCACCGCGCCGCAGCGCAGCCCCGCAGCCGCCCAGGCCTTGGACAAGGTCCGCAGCACGACGAGATTGGCGTGGCTGCCGACCAGGGCGGCGGCCGACGGCCGCGAACAGAATTCTGCATAGGCTTCGTCCAATACCACGAGCGCGCGGTCCCGGCAGCGGTGCAGCAATCGCTTGAGCATCCCGGATTCGATGACGTCCCCGGTCGGGTTGTTCGGCGAGGTCAGGAACACCAGCCTGATCCGGGCGTCGCTGTCCAGCGTGTCGAACAGCCGTTGTTCGTCGAGGCGGAAGGCTTGATTGGCATCGCGTGTCACCGCCACCACCGCCGCCCCTTGCGTCTGCGCCGCGATCCGGTACATGCCGAAGGTCGGCGGACAGTGCAGGATCGCATCCTGCCCGGCCCGGCAGAAAACGCGTGTCAGCAGGTCGATGCCCTCATCGCTGCCGCGCGTCACCAGGACAGAGTCTTCGGGAACGTCGTACAGCCTGGCCAGGCCTGCCACCAGTCGCCCCGGCTGGGGCTCCGGATAACGGTTCAGCCGGCCTTCCCAGCCGGCGTCCCCGAGCAGCGACCAGGGCGCTTCGTTGGCGTTCAGCAATACGCCCAGGTCCGGCGCCTCGCTGCGCGCCGAGGAATACGGGCGCATGGCGAGGATTTCCGGCCGGGCCAGGGTGGTGATGCTCATGCCGAACCACCCTCTGGATCGCGCCCGGCGGCGAGCCGTGCGGTCACGGCCATGCGGTGGGCCTCCAGCCCCTCCACGGCAGCCAGTTTCTCAGCGGTCGGACCGACCCGTTCGAGTCCTTCGCGGCTGGCCTGCTGGAAGGTCGTGCGGCGCATGAAGTCGCCCAGACCCAGCGCGCTGTGCGAACGCGCCCAGCCGTAGGTCGGCAGTACGTGATTGGTGCCGGAGCAGTAGTCGCCCAGGGATTCGGGCGTCCAGGGGCCCACGAACACCGACCCTGCATGGCGCACCCGTGTTGCCAGATCCCCGGCGTTCCGGGTGTTGAGGATCAGGTGTTCCGGCGCATAGCGGGTGGAGATGTCCATGGCGGTATCGATGGAATCCACCCGGACGATGCGCGACTCGGCGAGCGACCGTTCGAGGATCGTGGCGCGCGGTGAGCGCGGCGCGAGCCGTTCCAGATGCCCGATGACGCTTGCGGCCAGGTCTCGGCTGTCGGTCAGCAGGATCACCTGCGAGTCGGGGCCATGTTCGGCCTGGGCGAGTAGGTCCCAGGCGGTGTGCTCCGGGTCGGCGCTGTCGTCGGCGATGACCAGGACTTCCGACGGCCCGGCCGGCATGTCGATGGCGGCGCCCCGCGGATCCTGCGCAACCTGCTGCTTCGCCTCGGTGACCCAGGCGTTGCCCGGGCCGAAAATCTTGGCGCACGGCGGGATGGTTTCCGTTCCATAGGCCATGGCGGCCACGGCCTGCGCGCCGCCCGCGCAGAAGACCTGCCTGACGCCGCACAGCCGGGCGGCGGCGAGCACTTCGTCGGCGATGTGTCCGTCCTGCCCCGGCGGCGAGCACATGACCACTTCCTCGCAGCCGGCCAGCGTGGCCGGAATGGCCAGCATCAAGACCGTCGACACCAGGGGCGCGCTACCCCCGGGGATGTACAGCCCGACCGGGCTCAACGGCTGGTAGCGGACTTCACAGACCAGTCCGGGTGCGGTCTCCAGCCGTCCGTCGCGGGGGCGGTCTGCGGCATGGAATAGCTCGATGCGGGCTGCAGCGTCCCGAATCGCCTGGAGCAAGTCCGGGTCGACGCGGCCGGCAGCGGCGTCAAGTTCGTTTTCCTCGATGGCGTAAGCAGCGGGGGCGACGGCGTCGAACTCGTTAGTCAGTTCGGCCACGGCCCGGTCGCCACCGGCGCGGACGCGCCCGATGATTTTCGCCACGGCCTCCGTCAGGCCCGCGTTGCTGGACACGGGACGCTGCAGCAACCGCTCCGCTTCGTGCGGGGCCAGGGCCGACCATTCGATGACGTTCAGGTTCAGGGACATGGGCTGTTCCGGGCGTATGAGCCTTGCTGGCCGCGTCGACGGGCTCAGGCGAGCATCTTCTCGACAGGCAGCACCAGGATCGCCGAGGCGCCCACCGCCTTCAACGCCTCGAGATGCTCCCAGAACACGGCCTCGCCGCAGACGGCGTGTATGGCGATGCGGTCCGAGCCCTCCAGCGGCATGATCGACGGGTGCTCCACGCCGGGCAGCAGCTCGGTGATTTTTTCCAGCGCCTCCCGCGGGGCATGCAGCATCACGTATTTGCTTTCCGAGGCCTGCAGAACGCCTTCCAGGCGGGACAGCAGTCGGTCCAGCAGCGCCTGTTTGACGTCGGCGATGCCCCCGTTGCGCGAATACAGGGCCGCCTGGCTCTGGTAGAGCACTTCCAGTTCCCGCAGGTGATTGGCCCGCAGCGTCGAGCCGGTGGAGACGAGGTCGGAAATGGCATCCGCGGTGCCCATGCTCGGCGCGATCTCGACGGAGCCCGACAGTTCGACAATCCCGGTATCGACGCCTTGCTGCTCAAGCAGGTAACGCGTCAGTTCGGGGTAACTGGTGGCGACGCGCAGGCCCTGGAGTTCGGCGACCGATTCGATGCCGGAATCCTCGGGGACGGCGATGGACAGGCGGCATCGGCCGAAACCGAGTTTCCGCAGCCGCAGCAGTTCGGACTCGCTGTCGCGCTCCAGCATGACTTCGCTGGCAATGTTTTCGCCGACGATCCCCAGTTCACAGACACCGTCCAGCAGCAGTCGGGGGATGTCGTCGTCCCGCACCAGCAGCAGATCGACGGGAAAATCCTGCCCGAACCAGAACAGCCGGTCCTTGCTCTGTGCGAAGCGCAGACCGCAACTCTTGAGCAGTTCCTGGGACCGTTCCGAGAGGCGGCCGGATTTCTGGATGGCGACCCTCAACCGGCTCATGACGCC
>CALKKN010000282.1 GCA_937995275.1 uncultured Lysobacterales bacterium
AGGCAGGCCGCGATTTCGAGCAGGGCATCCTTCTGCGCGTTGAATCCGCCGGTTTCGACATCGACGACGACGGGAAGAAAACCCCTGAATCGGTCAGCAATGCGCGGCATAATGAGCCCCGTTCGACGAGCCGACGAGGATAAGGGATTGCGATGCAAATTGCCACGCGTCTGACCGGCCTTCTGCTGACCCTGTGCGCGGCGCTGTTCACGTTGCCACTGGTGGCGGCGGACACCGTGGACGAGTCGGCCATTTACTGGGCGCTGTCACGCGACGGCCGGCCCGCCGGGTTCCTGCTGGGCACCATTCACAGCGAAGATCCCCGGGTGCTCGATTTTTCGGAATCCCTTCTCGAACAACTTGGCGCCACCGAGAGCTTCGCGATGGAAATGGTCCCCGACCTGCCCACTCTGAACCGGCTGACCGAGTACATGCACTATCAGGACGGCACAAGCCTCGAGAGCCGGATCGGTCCGGAGCGTTTCGCCCGTGTGCGCGCCGCGCTGGACAGTTACCGGGTGCCGCCGGACTGGATCGCCCGGATGAAGGTCTGGGCTGCGATGATGACCCTCAGCGTGCCGGCGCCGCAGACCGGCCTGTTCATGGATTTTTCGCTGTCACTGCGGGCGGCCGGCGCCGGGTTGAAGGTGTTCGGCCTCGAAACCCTCGAACAGCAGTTGTCGTTCCTCGAGGAGATGCCGATGGAGCAGCAACTGGCCCTGCTCGACCAGGCGCTGGACGAATTCGACAGGGTCGGGGAAGTCCACGACCTGATGGTCGAGAGTTACCTGGCGGGCGACCTTCGTGGCCTGGAGGCCCGCGCCGAGGAGCAGCTCGAGGGGCTGGCGCCGCGAGCCCGGCAATATTTTATCGACGAGGGCATCGTGGCGCGCAATCGCCGGATGCTGGCCGCGGTGCTGCCGAGGCTCGCCGAGGGCACGGTTTTCATTGCGGTGGGGGCGCTGCACCTGCCGGGCGAGTCCGGCCTGATCCGCGGGTTGCGGAGGGAGGGTTACGACCTGGCGCCGCTGCTGCTGCCGCTCTCAGCGGCGCAAGGCCGGGATCAGGCCGACGACCAGGGCGATCGCGAAGCAGGCGATACCCCATGAAGGCTCGACCAGAATCGTCGTGACGCCCAGCACGGCGAACAGCAGGGCGGCGGAGATGCCGTCGCCGATGCGGTCGGTGGTACAGGTGTCGCGACCGGTGATCTTCAGCAGTAGCTCGTCCAGGCTGAGTTTGCCGCCGCCGTAGAACACGAGCGGGAGCAGCATGACCACGAACAGCAGCGGCAGCTTGAAGTTGCCCGCGCCCCTGGCCGTGATGGCGTAACCTTCCCACAGCGCGCCCAGCGAACTCCACTCGGCGGGCCAGTGAACGGCTGCCGTGGCAACCCCGGTGATCACGATCAGCGAAATGGCGGCCAGCCGGGTGAACAGACCCAGCGCGATAAGCACGGCGAAAAACAGTTCGCCCCAGGTTGCAGCCAGCCAGTTGAGGTCCGGCGAAAGCAGGCTGAACGGCCAGGGGAAGCCGATCTGCCAGTCGGTCCAGGGGATATCCGCGAACCAGTTGGTGCCGCGCAGCTTGGTTATGCCGGATTCCCAGAATTCCCCGGCGAGGATCAGGCGCAGGGCCAGAGGCCACAGGTAGTCGCCGGCGACGCGCAGGCGAGCGGTCAGGTTGTCATACGAATCGAACACGGGTCATCCGGTGCGGACACCGAGCAAAACGTCCCTGTCCAGCAGGTCCCTGAGAATGGCCGCGCCGGTCTCGACCACGCGCTCCGGGCGCGGATGCCCGATCGCCGTCGCCACCTGGAGCAGGAGGTCCCGCCCGGTGGCGCCGGCGCCGTCGCCCAGCATGCCCAGCAGCAGCCTGCTCACGTCGTTCAGGGTCATGAACCTGACTTCGTCCTGCCGATTCCTGTAGACCAGCATGTGGGTGGCCTCGGTCGGCGGCTCCTGTGGCTGGAAATCGGGTCCGATGCGGTGCACCGGGTAGCTATAGGTCAGCGGCCAGGCCAGCGGCGACAGCACGGGCTGTCCTTGGAGCAGGTCCCCTCCGGGGTCGGCCGGCTCGTCCGCAAGCTCACGTTCGTCGATGGAAAGCGCCAATTCGACCCACTCGTAGTGGGCGAGCTCCAGCATGAACGGCGGATCGCCGGCGCGCACGCCGCGCACATCCTGCAGGTACCGCAGGAACTCCTTGGCCACTTCCGGGAAGAGCGGGGTCCGGCAGCGGTGTTCGGCGTAGAAATCACGGGTCAGGTGCTGCCAGGCTGCATCATCGTATAGCTTCCGGAGTACCGGGAAGTTGTTCGCCAGCAGCGAGCTGATATTGTTGAAGAACAGGCGCCGGTAGATCTGCATCCGGCGATCCTCGATGCCCGGGGGCGGCGCCTGCCGGTCCGGGTCCCGGATATGCCCGGCAAACCCGAATTGCAGACCGGCAAGTCTTTCCGGCGGCGTTTCTGCCATCAGGATCCGCTCAGGCCCGCTTGCGGTGCGGCAGGCTGTCCGAGTCGCGCCACTTGTCCTGCAGCAGGCGGATCCGGTCGACTTCCCGCAACAGTTCCGGCAGCGGCGGGATGTTGAAATCACGTTCCAGCAGCGTCGGGAAGACGCCGAACGTTTCGTAGGCCTTGTCCAGCAGGCCCCAGACACCGGGGATGACGTCGGCACCGTGCGTATCGACGATCAGGTCCTCGGCCTCGTTGTAATGCCCCGCCACGTGACCGTAGGCGATGCGGTCGCCGGGCAGCTTGCGCAGGAATTCAACGGCGTCGTACCGGTGGTTGACGCTGTTCACGTAAATGTTGTTGACGTCCAGCAGCAGGTCGCAATCGGCTTCGTCGAGTACTGCGGTCAGGAACTCTATCTCGCTGAGTTCCGCGCCGGGTGCGGCATAGTAGGACACGTTTTCGAGCGCGATGCGGCGCTCGAGGATATCCTGCACCCGCTTCACGCGGCCGGCCACGTAGTGCACCGCTTCGGCCGTGAACGGTATCGGCATCAGGTCGTACAGGTGGCCGTCGTCCGTGCAGTAGCTGAGGTGCTCGCTGTAGCACCGGATGTCGTGCCGATCCAGGAATTGCTTCAGGCGGTGCAGGAATGTCTCGTCCAGCGGCGAAGGGCCGCCGATGGACAGCGAAAGCCCGTGGCACACGAAGGGCAGCCGGCCGGTCAGTTCCCGGAATTGCCGCCCGCGCCGGCCACCGACCCCGATCCAGTTCTCCGGCGCGACCTCCATGAAGTCGACCGGCTGCGGATCGAGTGAATGAAGCGGGCCCAGCAGGGCCCGCCTCAGTCCCAGGCCCGCCCCCCTGACGGGGTGGCGGGCATTTGGTGGTGCAGCACTCACGTGCAAGTCGGAATGGTCAGGGCTCGATCAGTGCTGGCTGCCGCCGCACTTGCCTTCTTCACCCTTGTCGCCGCCGCACTTGCCTTCGCCGCACTTGCCTTCTTCACCCTTGTCGCCGCCGCACTTGCCTTCGCCGCACTTGCCTTCCTCACCTTTTTCGCCGCACTTGCCTTCCTCACCTTTTTCGCCGCACTTGCCTTC
>CALKKN010000283.1 GCA_937995275.1 uncultured Lysobacterales bacterium
TTGAACACACCATTGGGCAGGCCGATGTCCTGGCACACCTGCGCGAACAGAACGGCCGTAGCCGAGGTGTACTCCGCCGGTTTCAGCACCACGGTGTTGCCCATCGCCAACGCCGGCGCCACTTTCCAGGCCAGCATCAGAAGCGGGAAATTCCAGGGGATGATCTGGCCGACCACGCCGATCGGCCGGTAGCCGGGCAGTTCCTGCAGCATGACCTGGGCCCAGCCGGCATGATGGTAGAAGTGCCGCGCCACCAGCGGCGTGTCGATGTCACGCGACTCGCGGATAGGCTTGCCGTTATCGAGGCTTTCCAGCACGGCGAACAGGCGGCTGTTCTTCTGGATGCGGCGGGCCATTGCGTACAGGTAGCGGGCCCGGCCGTGCCCCCCGATGGCCACCCATTTCTCGAGCGCATCGGCGGCAGCCGCCACCGCGCGATTGACGTCGGTCTCATTGCCGTCCGCCACCCGGGCCAGGCGCTCGCCGGTGGCCGGGTTGCGGCTGTCGAAGTAGTCACCCGAGTCCGGCTCGCGCCACTGGCCGCCGATGAAGTGCTGCAGGGTTGCGCCGCGCTCGCGCAACCACTGGATTGCGGGGTCGGGGCTCTCCGGCGCCGGTCCGTATTCCATCGATTCGAAGAGGTCTCTGACTTCCATGTTGGCTCCCTTGTCCGTTGACGTCTCCGTCAGCCCGCCGGATGCCGGAACTGTGCGGAATAACTGCCGGTCACGTAATGCTCGAGCTGGCGTTCGATGTCGCCGAGCAGGCTGCTGGCGCCGAACCGGAACAGCTCCGGCTCCAGCCACGGGCGGCCCAACTCCTCCTTCATCAGGACCAGGTAATTCAGCGCCTCCCTGGCCTTGCTGATGCCGCCGGCCGGTTTGTAGCCGACCCGATAACCGGTCAGCTGGTGGTAATCGCGGATGGCTCGCGCCTTCACCAGGCTGAACGGCAGCGTCGCGTTGAGCGATTCCTTGCCGGTACTGGTCTTGATGAAATCCGCCCCGGCCATCATGCATACCCAGCTGGCCTTGGCGACATTGGACAGCGTCGCCAGCTCGCCGGTCGCCAATATGGCTTTCAGATGCGCATCGCCGCAGGCCTCGCGATATGCCTTCACCTCATCGTAGAGCCCCCGCCAATCGCCCGTGAGCACCCTGGCCCGGCTGATGACGATGTCGATCTCGGCGGCACCGGCGGCCACCGAGGCGCGAATCTGTTCGATTTTCAGCGGCAGCGGAATCTGCCCGGCCGGAAAGCCGGTGGACACGGCGGCGACCGATATGCCGCTGCCGGCCAGCTCCGAGACGGCCAGCTCGACGAAATTGTGATAGACGCACACCGCGGCCACTGTGATGCCGAGGTCCTCCGCGCCCAGGGCGCGCAGAATGTCGGCGCGCACCGGGCGGCGGGCTTTCTGGCACAGGCGCCGCACCTTGCCGGGGGTATCGTCACCGGCCAGCGTCGTCAGGTCGATGCAGGTCACGGCCTTCAGCAGCCAGGCCGCCTGGTGCGCCTTCTTCAGGGACCGGCGCGTGCCGATCGTCGCCGCTCGCCGCTCAACGGCACTCCGGTTGATCCGGGTGCGCCCGAGCCGATCCGCATCGAAGTCCATGCCGGGGTTTCGTCCGGAGACTTGCTGCAGCGCGTCGATCGCGCGCACGTTGTCTTTTAGAGAGCGCGCCATGACCGGTATTCTAGTGCGTACCGAAAGGTCTGACCAACGGCAGCGGCCCACAAGCAGACTCTCGGACCATGACGGTCGGACGATCTGCAACGATTCCTTGCGCTGTGGCATAATTTGCTGCTGACTTACGCGACCGTGGCGCCTGCGGCTGGGCGCGCTACGGAAACCCTGCCGGACCAACGGATCACTGGAGAACGTTATGAACAACCCGCTGCCGTCCCTGCTGTCGGCTTGCCTGGCCCTGTTTGCCGTCCTGCCTGTTTACGGCGCGGACGAGGAGGAGGTCCGACCCGGACTCAACGAGCCCACATTCGCCGGGCTGGAGTGGCGCGGAATAGGGCCGGCCCTGATGTCGGGACGAGTCGCCGACATCGCGGTCGACCCGGTCGATCGCAGCATCTGGTACGTCGCGGTGGGCAGCGGCGGGATCTGGAGGACCGCCAATCGCGGCACGACCTGGACGCCGGTATTCGACGGCCAGAGTTCGTATTCCATCGGCACGGTGACCGTGGACCCCAATAACCGTCACACCATCTGGGTCGGGACCGGCGAAAACGTCAGCGGCCGGCACGTCGGTTACGGCGACGGCGTTTATCGCAGCCTGGACGGCGGCAGCACCTGGGAGAACCTGGGGCTCGGGGAGTCCGAGCACATCGGCATGATCGCGATCGATCCGCGCGACTCGAACGTCGTCTACGTCGCGGCCCAGGGACCCCTCTGGTCCGGCGGCGGCGACCGGGGTCTCTACCGGACGCGGGACGGTGGAAAGAATTGGGAGCGCATTCTGTCGGGTGGTGAATACACGGGCGTCAGCGAGGTCCACCTGGACCCGCGCAACCCCGATATCATGTTCGCGGTCAAGCACCAGCGTCTGCGCAACGTCGCCGCCCTGATGAACGGCGGTCCCGAGTCCGGCATCTGGAAATCGACGGACGGCGGGGACTCCTGGCGCGAACTGACCGAGGGCCTGCCCGAGGAGGACATGGGCAAGATCGGGCTGGCGATTTCACCCATCGACCCCGACGTGGTTTACGCGACGATCGAACTCGGCCGGCGCACCGGCGGGTTCTGGCGGTCGACGGACGGCGGCGAGAGCTGGGAGAAACGCAGCGACCATGTTTCGGGCGGCACCGGCCCGCACTACTACCAGGAGATTTTCGCCAGCCCGCACCAGTTCGACCGCATCTACCAGATGGATGCAACGCTGCACATCAGCGAGGACGGGGGTAAGACCTTCGTACCACAGCCACACGGCTACAAGCACGGCGACCATCACGCCATGGTCTTCGACCCGGAGGATCCCGACTACCTGATGTACGGTACGGACGGCGGGCTCTACGAGTCGTTCGACCTGGGCCGTACCTTCCGCTTCGTCGCCAATCTGCCCGTCACCCAGTTCTACAAGGTCGCCGTGGATTACGACGAGCCGTTCTACAACGTGTACGGCGGCACGCAGGACAACAATACCCAGGGCGGCCCGTCGCGCACGGACAATATCCATGGAATCCGCAACAGCGACTGGTTCGTCACGCTGTTCGGAGATGGGCACCAGCCCGCGGTGGATCCGACCAACCCGGACATCGTCTATTCGGAATGGCAGCAGGGCAACCTGGTGCGCTGGGACCGTACCACTGGCGAGATTATCTATATCCAGCCACAACCCGCAGCAGACGAGGAATCTGACCGCTTCAACTGGGATGCGCCGATCCTGATCAGCCCGCACGACTCCAAACGCCTGTATTTCGCCAGCCAGCGCGTCTGGCGCAGCGACAACAGGGGTGACAACTGGCAGGCTATTTCTGGCGATTTGAGTTTTGGCAAGGATCGCATGACGCTGCCGATGATGGGCCGCGTGTGGAGCTTCGATTCGGCCTGGGACCTGATGGCCATGTCGCAGTACGGCACGATCACTTCGCTGTCTGAATCACCATTGGTTGAAGGCTTGCTTTACGCCGGCACCGACGACGGGCGTATCCACGTCAGTGACAACGGCGGTCAGAATTGGCGTGACATCAGCCGTTTGCCCGATGTACCGGAAGGCTATTTT
>CALKKN010000284.1 GCA_937995275.1 uncultured Lysobacterales bacterium
CCCTGCATTTGTCACTACTTAGATACCTTTGAGATCTGCGATTAATCGGTCATCAGTTCATTAATTTTTTCAAAGGTATACAAACATGACGACTGGTACTGTCAAATGGTTCAACGAATCCAAGGGATTCGGTTTCATCGCTCCGGAAGACGGCGGCAAGGACGTATTCGTTCACTTCTCCGCCATCCAGGGTGAAGGCTTCAGGTCTCTCGCCGAGGGGCAGACCGTAACGTTCGAGGTCGAAAACGGCCCCAAGGGCCCCCAGGCGACCAACGTTCGCGCCGGCTGAGCGCCCGGTAGAATCGCTTCTTGTGGAGACCCCCGCTCCGCGCGGGGGTTTTCCTTCAGGGTCGCTGCCCCATCAGCGCGCGGGCCAGTTTTTCGATCTGCCGCCGCTCGCGCCGGGTCGCCTCGCGCCCTTTCTCGATACTTTCCTCCGAACGGTCGAAGTCCATCAGGCCGACGTGGCTCAGCTGCGGCGTGATGTGGATGTCCGGCGGTTCGCCCGCCATGCGCGAGCGCGTTATGCGGTCCTGCATGATGTCGACCGCACCCGCGATCACGTCGAACAGGCCGGGGTCGGGGCTTTCCTTCTTGCGCAGGGATGAGATGTAGGAGTCCAGCCGCACGCCGAACCCGGCCTTCATCTTGGCCGCCCACCTGGCGATCGTGCTGTCCCTGTCCTCGATGTCCGCCAGCGCGCGCTCGCTGTCCTCGTCGCTGACGTCCTCGTCCCCCCGGTGCACGAAAAAATGACGCCCGATGAGGTCGCCGTTGAGGTTGACGGCAATGACCACCTCCCCGCCCATGGCCCGCGCCAGCGAGACCGGCACCGGGTTGACCAGCCCACCGTCCACCAGCAGCTTGCCCTCCCTGAGACGCGAGGGCGCGAACATCCCGGGCAGGGCGATGGAGGCCCGGCAGGCATCCAGCAGCGAACCCTCGCGCAGCCAGACCTCGCGCCCGGTATCCAGTTCCGTGGCGACGCAGGCGAACGGAATCCGGAGGTCCTGGATGTTGGGGTTGCCGATGCGCTGCTCGATTGCACCCATCAGGCTGTTGCCCTGCAGAAAACCGCCGCCGGTCATCCTGGCATCGAGCAGCCGGATGATATCCACCCTGCTGAGGCTCGAGATCCAGTCCTCGAAGGGCTCGAGGTTGCCTGACGCATAGGCGCCGCCAACCACGGACCCGACCGAGGCACCGACGACCATATCCGGCTCGATGCCCATCTCCGCGAGTTCGTGGATCACTCCAATGTGCGCCCAGCCGCGGGCCGCCCCGCTGCCGAGCACGAGCGCGATCACGGGCCTCTTCGCCTGCTTCATCCGCCTGCTCCCGACTGGCCCCGCCGGCGGCCCGGTTGAAGAAAAGAGCCGCTCAGCCTATCGTGACTGTTTGCAGCTTAGCAGGATTGCCCGAAGCGCGACGACCTGCAGGCAATGATCGCGTTGTTCAGGGAACAGATTTTCGCACTGCCGCTGCAATTGAGGAGTTTTCGCGACCAGCGGGTCGGGCGGCCTGTTGCGCTGCAACCGGCGGCACGAACCCATCATCGAAGAGCCGATTCAATGAGAACAAAGATGTTATATGTGCTGCTGGCCGCAGTCTGGCTGCCGGCCCTGGGGCAAGATTCCGGGCAGGATTCCGGGCCGGAAGCGGCGCCGGTCATGCCCGGCGACACCGTCGCGGAAAGCGAACCCGGGCCCGAGGCAGTTGCCGCCCCAGGCGTGGTCGACCACTTCGCGCGCGACACTTACCGGGTCGACACGATCGTTTGTCCCTTCAAGGGCCAGATCGATTACGAACCGGGCGACATCGAATGCGGCTTGCTGGAGGTGCCGGAGAACCGGGAGGATCCCGATTCGCGTTTTATCGAACTGCACTTCGTCAAGCTGAACTCGCGGTGGGGCAAGGACGAGGACGAGGACGAAGACGACGAGGAGGACAGCGGCCTGGCGCCCGGCAAGCGCGACGACCCGGTCATCTACCTGACCGGCGGCCCGGGCGCAGGGGTCACCTACTACGTCAAGCGCTTCAAGGATCACGGCCTGCTCGACCACCGCGACCTGTACATCCTGGAGCAGCGGGGCATCGGCTCCTCCGACGATTTCTGCCCCTGGTACTTTTCCCGGAACCCGGCCGCCGACGACGTGGAGACCTTCGAGGAAAGCCTGCAAGCCTCGCTGACCCGCATCGCCGACTGCGCCCGCAACGCCAGCGCCGCCGGCGTGGACATCGCAGCCTACAACACCATCGAAAACGCCCGCGACGTCAAGGCGCTGCGCCGCGCGCTGGGCTTCGACCAGTGGAACGTCTGGGGCATTTCGTACGGTTCGATTCTCGGCCAGGCCTATGTCAAGGAAGATCCCGAGGGCATCCTCGCGGTGGCTCTCGACGCCATCATGCCGCTCGACATCCGCGAGTCCGAGCTGTACTGGCGCGTCGCCCACTGGTATCTCCGCGACCTCGAGAAGCTGCAGGAGATCTGCAACCGACAGCCCGCCTGCGCCAAACACTATCCCGACATGGTCGGGCGCCTGCGCGAGGCGATCCTGACGGTGGTCGACAATCCCATCGAGGTGGAGGTCAAGGACATCGAAAACTTCCCCTCCGGCAAGGCGCGTTTTTTCCAGGACATCATCGCCTTCCTGCCGTTCATATTCCTGTACGAGCAGGACAACTACCCCGGCATCCCGGGGCTGATCTACGCCTGGGCGGACGCGGTCGAGCGGCGCGACGAAACACTGTTCCACGCGATCGCCGTCTCGTCCGGCGACGCCGGCTTCGGCGCAGGCAGCCAGGGCATGAGCAACGCCATCACGTGCACCGACGGCGACAACGAGGCGCAGGCGCGCGCCGGCCGGCGTGACATTCACGACTACCCGGTGATCGGCGCCGCCATCGGCACGGCGGAGTCCTGGCAGCGCCGCGCGGACCTGTGCGCCGAAGTCGGCCTGCCGCAACGCCCGGCCGAGCAGTACCAGCCGGTACGGACCGACCTGCACAGCCTGATCATCGAGGGTGACATGGACCCGATCACGCCACCGCCCAACGCCAAGGCCATACTGCCCGGCTTCGCGAACGGCACCTACGTCGAGTTTCCTTACGCCGGGCACGGGCCTTCCCGCTCGGTGGAATGCGCCGGCGACATGCTGAACGCGTTCTATGACGACCCGGCCGCGGAACCCGACCTGAGCTGCGTCGACGAGATGGAGGAGCCCGAATTTTTCGCGCCGCTCTACACCAGCGACATGGTGCCGCGCCTGGCCGTGCTCGCGGCCGAGGACAAGAAGAATCTGGCCATCCCCGGCGCCTGGGCCGGCGGTTCGCTGCTGATCACGGTCATCGCGTTCGTCGTGTTGACCTTCGGCCCGCTGGCGCGCCGCTTCGACGGCCGCGTGGTCAACGAGGCCGGGGGCGCCCGCCTGTTCGCGTGGCTGGCCGCAACGGCATCGGTGGCGGCCGTGGCGATACTGGGCGCGGCGGTCGCGGTGACCGTAAAGATGTCCGAGCTGCTGCCGATACTCGGTTTCGTGCCCTGGGCCCGTTACGGCGCCTGGGCCGGACTGCTGGCCGGCCTCCTGGGCCTGATCACCGTGGTGACAGCCGTTCGTGCGCGCCGCGATTTCGGACTGCCGGGCAGCCCACTGCTGGGGTTCGTCCTGACCGGTCTCGCGGCGCTGGGGCTGTCGTCGTTCCTGCTGGCCTGGGGGCTCGGGCCGTTGGGGTGACGGGTAGCGGCGGATAGCTGCGCCGGTCCGGGAACTCCCGGCCGCTGACCGCGCCCGCCCGTTCGAGGCGGTTTACAGCCTGGCCAGCAGGTCCAGCGTCCGCTGATCCGGCTCGCCGTCGAAGTACGCGTCCAGCGCCTGGTGATACGGGGACCCCGGGTCGGAAAGTTCGGCGAACAACGTCATCGACGAGCGGAACTTGAGATCGTCCGGGTACCCGAGGATTTGCGAGAGGCCCCGGTCTGCCACGGCGAGCATCGCCGCCGTGCATTCGGCCAGCCGACCGCCCAGCACGGGGTGCCGAAGGTAGGCCAGGGCCTCTCCACGGCTCTTGATGGCGTAATGGTTGGCGGTGGGGCTGAAACCCAGCCCGATCAGCTGCGGAAAGATGAACCACATCCAGTGTCCGCGCTTATGGCCGGCCCTCAACTCGGCCAGCACCTCCGGATACACCGCTTCCTGCGCCGCCAGGAACCGTTCGAGGTCGTAACCCTTCTCCATGACCCACAAGCTACCCGGACAGCGGTACACTTTACAATCGGGCAAGGGTCCATAACGGACGTCAGCGAGCGGAATTTGCGGTGAACCGCATCAAATCAAAGATTATTTCCTACCTGGAATCGCTCCGCTTTCCGGTACTGCTGATCGTCACGGTCGTGCTGTTCATCGTCAACGTCTTCGTACCGGACGTTTTTCCCTTCGTCGACGAGATCCTGCTGGCACTGGTGGCGGTCATCCTGTCGCGCTTGAAACGGCGGCCCGCGCAAGCACGTCAGGAATCAGCGGAAAACGAGGGCCAGGAAGGCTAGTTCGCGCCCTCACCGGGCCTGCGCCGGCAGCGGCGTAACCGCCTCAGCGGGCTCGATCGGGCCGAATTCCGTCTGCGATTCCGCTGCAAAATACAGGAAGGTCACCCACGCCGCGACATTGAACCGCAGGTCGGCGGGATCGACCTTGTCCAGCGTGTCGTTGGCCGTATGGTGGTAGTCGAAGTACAGCGTCGCGTCGTGGTCCAGATCGATCGCCGGCATGCCGAGTTCGACCATTTGCCCCAGGTCGGCGCCGCCGAATGCCGGCGGTTGCGGCTCGTAGGGGATGCCCAGCGGCTCCAGCAGCAGGGCCAATTCCTGCAGCGCAGGAGCCGCGCTCTCCGCCACCCGGCTGCGGAACCGGAAAATTCGACCGGCGCCGAGGTCGGATTCGGCGCCGACCACGTGGCGCTGCAATTCCCCGGCGTGCGCCGCGGCGTACGCCTTGCCGCCGTGAATGCCCTGTTCCTCGTTGGCGAACAGCACCACGCGCGTGCCGCGCCGCGGCCGCGGCGAGAGGTCGGCCACCCGCCGGGCAGCCGCCAACGTGATGGCCACGCCGGAGCCGTCGTCGTGGGCACCCATACCGAGATCCCAGGAGTCGAGGTGCGCGCCGATCGCCACGAACCCCGCCCCCGGTTCGCGCCCGTCGAATTCGCCGACGACGTTGTAGGAAACCGCCGTGCCCTCGAAACCGCAGTCCAGTCGGAGTTCCAGGGTCACCGGCTCGCCCGCGGCGAGCATGGCCTGCAGCAGGTCCGCATCCGGATTGGAGATGGCCGCGGCCGGTACGGGTTGCCCCGCCTCGCTGCTCGATATGTTGCCGGTGTGGGGCAGGCGGTTGTCGTCGGTGCCTACCGAACGAATGATCAGGGCAGCAGCCCCTTTGTCCGCTGCCACGAACGGTCCCCGGCTCCGCTGCACGACAACCTCTCCGTAACCCCGGCCGGAGCGGCTCCGCTGCATCCGCGCCGACACGAACGCGATTTTGCCCTCGACCTGTTTGCGATCAGCGGCCTCCAGCGCCGCCAAGTCGGGGAAGTGAACCAGCCCGGCGCGCAGGGTTCCGCCGGTCGCCGGGCTGCCACCCAGCGCGGTCACCGCCAACACCTGATGGC
>CALKKN010000285.1 GCA_937995275.1 uncultured Lysobacterales bacterium
CGGTATCCGCGCGGCCTCCAGTAGCCACGATGGGGATGGTGCCAGTAGTGGTTGTGGTGCCAGTACCCGCCGCTGTAGAAGCCGGCATAGAACGGGCTCCAGCCCCAGCCCCAATTCCAGCCCCAGTTCCATGCCAGGCCGAAACTCCAGCCGGACCACGAGTTGTAGCCCACGTGGAGGCCCCAGGTGCTGGGGCGGGGATAGTAGTACCAGGGGGACACCCACGGCCGGTAGTACCAGCCGGTGCCGAACACGACCGAACCGGCGTAGACGTAACTTCCGAAATATCCGGGCGTGTAGCCGACGTAAACCACGTCCGGGGTGTTGCCGTAGACGTAGACATACTTGACGTTGTACACGGGCGAGGTCGGGGCGATGGCGGCGACACCGGCCGGCCGGCTGGTGGCGACCTCCCAGGGCCCGTTCGGCGTCGCCGACTCGTACCAGACACCGTCCTCGACCAGGTAGTAGCGCCGGTCCGAATGCAGCACGGTGGCCCCGGTGTTGGCCGCGTACTCCAGGTCGGTGCCGTCGACCGGGGCGAATTCGGGCTCGCCGTCGTATTCGACATCGACGTCGGCTTGGCCGCGGGCGACTGCTTTGGTCTGCGGGACCTGCGCGTCCAGCACGGCCTCCTCCGCCTCCGGCGTCCCGGCGACATACACACGCGAATCCGCCTGCGCCGAATCGCGTGGAATGTCCGCGAAGACCGCGGGCAGCCGGTCGGCCGACTGGTAGGCCCAGGGCCCGTTCAGCGACCCGGCGTGGTACCAGCGGCCGGCAAGTACGATGTAGAACTGCTGCGAGGCGACGTGCATGAAGACGTCGTCGTCCGAGTTCTGCAGCACCAGCAGGTCATCGACCAGCGGCACGAACACGGCCGCCCCATCGGTCACGACCAGCTCGGTCGGCTCGGTGGCGACGACGATTTCCGGCGCGTTGGCCGCGGTGACGGGTTCCGCCGCCGTCTCGATCATCCCGGCGTCATCGTCGGGTTTGACCATTGCGGCGATTTCAACGGGCGGGCTGGGCTCGTAACGATAGGGGCCGGTCGCCCGGTCGGCGCGATACCAGACATCCTTGGCGGCGTTGAGGTAATAAGACCTGCCGTCGGAGATCAGCGGGTAGGGCGTGTTGACTACCGCCTTGTAGGGCGTGTTTTCGATGTCACGCAGGATGGGCTCGCCATCAAGGGTGAGCAGCACCGCAGGATGGTCGCGGTACACGATCCGCGGCGGGGTGGTGTTCAGATTGCGCAGGGATTCTTCCTCCGCCCTGGTGGCCCGCAGCCCGGCTTCGAGGTCGTCCAGCGACAGGTCGAGGTTCCAGCCGGGCGCCTGCTGCGCGATGGCGGCCGCGAGGTCGGACCGGAAGTCGGCCGTGTCTTCAGGAAAGCGGGTATTGGTGAGCTTCAGATCGAGCGTGTAGACAATACGATTGGCCTGATCGATGGCGACCCTCGATTCGAACCAGCCGGCGCCGAACACGGGTTCGGCCCCGGCGTTGGGGCGCCAGGCCAGCGCGGCGCGATAACGCAGGAGGTCTCCCTCCAGGCCGTCCACCTGCGGCGGATAGATCGTCACCAGGCCCTCGCCGACCGGTAGCGTTCTGGGCCAGCCGTCGTCGAGCGCCAGAGCCGATGGCAGGTTGGCCGCCAACAGGAGGACCCACAAAACAGCGTGCAGCAATCGGTTCATGTCCAGCTCCTCCCCGGCTCTCGCCCGGAGTTGCGGTGGAAAGCTGCAGTCCGTGGCCAGACTGCCGCATCTACACTGTAAGCGGTGTACGCTGAACACAGGGTGAACGCGGACGCGGGCCATTCCGGCCCGGAAATTCGGGGCTCGCTGGCTGCGAGGCAGGGCGGAGCGGGAGGAGTTCAGCCGCCGCTTATGGACATTCCTGCGGATTTTTTCTGAAAGATCCGCAATGCTTTGAACAAGATCACGAGCAGGCTGGCGATGGTGTTGAGCGGCAGAAGCAACAGCGCCAGCCAACCCTCGCCGAGGGTGAACAGCGGCGTGGCCAGCACCTGCGATATGAGCACGGCGAAATCGAACAGGGGGATGCCGAAAATCAGCCGGGCGCCCGCCACCAGTATCAGCGCCGCGGAGACACCGCCCGCCAGCAGCAGCAGCTTGACGCTGCGCGTTCTGGCCATCACTTGTGTCGTGATGACCTTGCCGTCCAGTTCCTGCCGGGCTTCGGCGAACAGGGTTTCAAGGAAAGGGTCGCGTTGCTCTGTCATCATGTCTGCTGCACCTCCGGCCCATCACCGTAGGCGGAAAGGGATTCCCTCAGTCGCCGCGCGCCGGTCCGGATATGGGACTTGACGGTGCCGAGGGGCGTGCCGGTCAATTCGGCGATTTCGCGATGCGTCAGGCCTTCGTTGTAGGAAAGCACCACGGACAACCGCTCCTGCCGGGGCAGTGTGGCCAGGGCGCGGTCCAGGTCCATGCCCACGCTGGTCGACGCCTCGCGACGTGCGGCCTCGGTACCGGTCAGTTCGTTGGCTCCCCGCAGCGCATCTTTCTTGCGGATATGCTGCAGCCACACCGACACCGAAAGCCGCCTGAGCCAGGCGCTGAAAGCGCTGGGTTTGCGCAAGGTGCGGATGTTCAGCCAGACCTTCAGGAATACCTGCTGTGCCAGGTCGTCGGCCAGGGCGTAGTCGCCGCAAAACCGCCTCATCAGGTTGCGGATCGAGGACTGGCGACGCTGCACCAGTTCCTCGAACGCCCTGCGGTCCCCGCTCCGCGCCAGGCTGACCAGGAAGGCCTCGGGGCATTCCGGATAGTAGTCTTGTGCCCGCTGCACAGACCTTTCCCTACATCAGGTCAGTTTGCCTGCCAGCGTC
>CALKKN010000286.1 GCA_937995275.1 uncultured Lysobacterales bacterium
CTGTATGTCGACGGCCGCACCGGCGGCACCGATGTCAAGATCGACCCGTTCAATCCCGACAAGATCTACGCGAGCATGTGGGAATTTCGCCGCTGGCCGCACTTTTTCAAATCCGGCGGGCCCGGCTCGGGCATGTACATCTCCTGGGACGGCGGCGCCAACTGGAAGCGCAAGACCGAGGACGACGGGCTACCTGCCGGCGAACTCGGGCGAATCAGCTTTGCCCCCTCGCCCGCGCAGCGCGGGCGGGTGTACGCCCTCGCCGAGGCCGAACAGAGCGCCATGCTGCGCTCCGACGATGGCGGGGCAAGCTGGGTCCGAACCAACGAGGATCACGACATCGCCGTGCGGCCCTTCTACTACACGGAAGTGGCGGCCGACCCCGACAATGCGGACCGCGTCTACAACATCGCCTCGCGGCTCAGCGTCTCCATCGACGGCGGCAAGACCTTCGAACTGAATCCGGTCATCGACTGTTGTGCGGCGTCCAACACGGTCCACATCGACAACCATGCCTTCTGGATCAACCCGAGCGACAGCCGGCACCTGATCATCGGCAACGACGGCGGCATCGCCATCAGCCGCGACCGCGGCGCCACCTGGCGGTTCGTTCGCAACCTGCCGCTGTCCCAGTTCTACCACATCGCCGTGGACGACGACCTTCCGTACCACGTCTATGGCGGCCTGCAGGACAACGGTTCCTGGCGCGGGCCGGCCGAAGTCTGGGAGAACGCCGGCATCCGCAACCTGCACTGGCAGGAGGTGGGTTTCGGCGACGGTTTCGATACCCTGCCCGACCCCGAGAATTCCCGCCGGGGCTACGCGATGGCGCAGGGGGGCTACCTGTGGAGATGGGACCTGGACGCCGGCCAACTGGCCATGATCCGACCGGCGCCGCCCGAACCGGACGTCGAACTGCGCTTCAACTGGAACGCCGGCATCGCCCAGGATCCCTTCGACCCGGCGACCATCTACTACGGCAGCCAGTTCGTCCACAAGTCGACCGACCGCGGCGCCACCTGGACCGTCATCAGCGGCGACCTGACCTCCAACAACCCGGACTGGCAGAACTACAAGGAGAGCGGCGGGCTGACCTACGACGTCACGGCGGCGGAGAACTTCACCTCCATTCTCGCCATCGCGCCCAGCCCACTGGAGCGGGGGACGATCTGGGTCGGTACGGACGACGGCCGCGTCCACGTGACCCGCGAAGGCGGAGAAACGTGGACCCGAATCGACGAGCGCGCCCGCGGCGTGCCGGACGGCACCTGGGTGCCGATGATCACGCCGTCCCCACACGACGCGGGCACCGCGTTCATCGTGTTCGACAACCACCGGCGCGGGGACATGAAGCCTTACGTGTTCCGGGTCTCGGACTACGGCCGCGACTGGGACCACCTGGCCACCGACACGGTAGCGGGCTACGCCCTGTCCGTGCTGCAGGATCCGGCCGATCCGGACCTGCTGTTCCTCGGCACGGAGTTCGGGCTGTGGGTCTCGACCAACGCCGGCGGTGACTGGTTCAAGTTCACGGCCGGCGTTCCGACGGTTTCGGTCATGGACATGGCGATCCAGCAGCGTGAGAACGACCTGGTGCTGGGCACTCACGGCCGTTCGATCTACATCCTCGACGACTACAGCGCGCTGCGCGGGCTCGACGGGGCGGACTTCGACCGGCGCCTCGCCATCCTGGCCGCCGCGCCCGGCCAGCAGTACCTGGCCCGGCAGACCCCCTCGACCCGCTTTACCGGCTCGGGCGAGTTCCGCGCCGCCAACGAGCCCTACGGCGTCCTGGTCACCTTCATGGCCGGCGGCCAGGACCTGCGCCACCCGGACGAGGAGCGGGAGCGCGAACGGCTGGCCCGCCTGCGGGAAAAAGAGGCAGCGGATGCGGAGACGAAGGACCCTGTCAAGGTCGAACTGACCGTCCGCGACGCCTCCGGGGGCGTCGTGCGCCGACAGAAATTCGACGTGCACCAGGGCGTCAACCGCGTGGTCTGGGGCATGGAGCACGACGGCGTCCGCCCGCTGCCCGGCGGGGAGCCCCCGAAGCTGGAGGACGGGTTGCCCGGTGGGCCCGAGGTTCCGCCCGGCGAATACGAGATCACGCTGACCCTGCCCGAAACGGGTGGCGACATGGTCACCGCCACGACCCCGGCAACGGTGCTGGCCGATCCGCGCGCAAGTTACCCGCCCGGGGAGAGGGTGCAGAACTTCCGGGCCCTGCTCGAACTCCAGGGGATGCAGGAAACCGCGGTCACTGCCGTCGAACGGATCGTGAATGCCCGCGCGGATATCGACACCGTGCTGGCGCTGATCGACCAGCGGAAGCGGCCCGGCGCCGAACTGGACGACCCCCTGGCCGCGCTGCAGAAGCAGGCCGGCGAACTGAAAGACCGCCTCGACAGTCTGGAAAAACAGTTCCGCACCCCACCGAGAACGAAAGGGATCGTCTACGACGACGACAAGGTGGTGAACCGGATCGGGCTGGCCATGGGGTACGTGGGCAGCACGCGCGCCGCGCCTTCGCCCACGGCCCTGGCTTACGCGGACCTGGCGCGCACCACCCTCCTCGAGGGCCAGGCCGCCCTGGACGCCTTTGTGTCAACAGAGCTGAACGCGTTCGCGCGGGCCGTGTCGGCAGCCGGCATCGGCCTGTTCGGGGACGGCGCACAGCCGTGAGCCCGCCGGGAGTCAGACAGCCATGAGCATGGACACCTGGGCGGGCGTGGCC
>CALKKN010000287.1 GCA_937995275.1 uncultured Lysobacterales bacterium
GGCAACCGTCACCGCGGGATCGTGCTCGTCGCGCGTGGTCTTCAACGTGCCCTCGGCACACAGCACGGGCGTCGAACTGGAGCTGGCCATGCAGGCCACCGAACGGTTCGACTTCGCGGTGACTGCGAGCTTCATCGAGGCCGAGCTGGACTCCACGGTGACCTCGACGCAGGCGGATGGCTCGACGGTCGTCGTGGGCGGCATCAAGGACGGCAATCGCCTGGCCACCGTACCGGAGACCCAGGCCGCGGCCGCGGCGAACTACGTGTTTCCGATGGCGGGCGACTGGGAAGGCTACTTGAACGGCATCGTCCAGTACGTCGGTGACCGGTTCACGCAGATCGGCGACCAGGCGGAAGGGTTCGGCACCGTGGACCTGCTGTCCTTCGAGCCCAACACGATCGGCGGCCCGCTGACGCAATCCACGTTTACGTTCAGTCCGCTGCTGCCCTCGTACACCGTGGCCAACGCCCGCTTCGGCATGCGCACCGACCGCTGGGACGTGGCCATCTACGTCAACAACATAACCGACGAGCTCGCCTTCCTGGCGCTCGACCAGGAGCGTGGCACACGGGCTCGCGTGGGTTACCTCGTGAACCAGCCGCGGACCTACGGCATCACGGCCCGGTTCGATTTCTGAGCCAGGGGCATCGCGCGTTCCCAGGCACCGCCCTCCGGGGCGGTGCCTTTTTTGTGCGTACGGCTTCGCCCGGACGCGAAATCTTCATTTTCGGGCGCGACTACTCTTAGAATGACGGGCGTGAATCCGATCGGCACATCGTTGCCGGGCGCCCTGCGCCGCCTGTTGCCCGCCCTGCTGTGGGCGATCACTTCTGCTGCGAACGCGGACCGCCTGCCTCTGCCCGCGGACGGCGCCGACGTGGTCGGCTGGGAAGGCGAGACGTTCGCCACCCGCCAGGACACGCTGGCGGACGTCGCGCGGCAGTTCAAACTGGGGCACGAGGAAATCCGCCTGGCCAATCCGGACGTCGATTTCTGGCTCCCGGGGGAAGGCGCCCGGGTCGTGCTGCCCACGCGGTTTATCCTGCCGCGCGCCGAACGTCGAGGCATCGTGCTCAACGTGCCCGAAATGCGCCTGTATTTTTACCCCGAAACCGAAGAACCGGCCATGGTCGTCACCTACCCGGTGAGTATCGGGCGCATGAACTGGAACACGCCGCTGGGGCGCACCCGGATCACGGCCAAGGTCAGGAATCCCGGCTGGCGTCCCCCCGCCTCCATTCGCCAGGAGGCGGCCGCAAGGGGCGAGCCGCTGCCCGAGTACATCCCCCCGGGGCCCGACAATCCGCTCGGCGCGCACTCGCTGCGCCTCGACCTTCCCGGCTACCTGATCCACGGCACCAACCGGCCATACGGCGTCGGCATGCGCGTGACCCACGGTTGTGTCCGGATGTATCCCGAAGATATCCAGCGTCTGTTTCCCGACGTGGCTGTCGGCACGCCTGTCCAGATCGTCGACCAGCCGGTCAAAGTGGGCTGGCTCGGCGACACGCTGTTCATGGAGGTGCACCCCCCGCTGGAGGAAGAACCGGGCGGTGAGGAAGAACTGCGCCGATTGGCGCTGCAACTGGTCGAGGAGGCCGACCGTGAACGGCCGGTTCACCTGGTCGGCCGTGAATTCCTGCGGGTACTGAGCGAAAAAAGAGGCGTTCCGGAGGCCATATCTTCCGGATCGGAAAAATAGTCGATCAAAAGCTGCTGTCCGGCGCGGTCAATACCGCGCCGCCCCCCCTGTCCAGGAGAGCGCGACCGCTACTTGTTCATTGTTTTCTTGAACATGCGGTCGATCTTCTCGTCCGTGGCCTCGGCCGCCGCCTTGGCATCCAGCGCAGCCATTTCGGCCCTCTCAGCCGCTGCTCTGGCCGCCGACGCTTCCTTCATGGCCGCGTTTGCGGTTGCTTCGGCGCTGGCCGCCCGGTCGTTGGCCTGCTGGACGTCCGCCCGCAGTTGCTCGACTTCCTGCGTGGTCGCGCAGCCCGCGGCGGCGACCGACATCATCAGAACCAGAATCAGGAGTACTCGTTGGAAAGGAACTTTCATTGTGACAACACCTCGTCGGGTGAACAGGTCGCGAAGACCATTGTTTGCCTGTGGGCCCCAAACCCACGCGTACATCCTAGCAGCGCACCGACAGGGCCGCCATGCCCGAATACGTCATAGGATGATCACGGTCATGCCGAGCCGGACCCACTCGGCGAGTTCGTCGGCCTGATCGTTGGTCACGGCGATGCAGCCGTCTGTCCAGTTATAGTCGGCGTGGACATCCGGACTGCCGTTACCGAGGCCGTGGATACCGATGTTGCCGCCCAGCGGGGTGGAGATGGGCGGCTCCCTGCCGTGTTCCTGGGCCGTTCGGATGGCCTCGAGATCCGCCGAGCTGAGCAGTCCGGCTTCGTAGGCCCGCAGGGCGTCCTGCAACGACGGATAATTGATCCCGAAAAAGCGGTGATAGCGGGTCTCCTTGCGCAGGCTCGAAATCCGGTACGTGCCCAGCGGCGTCTGCTGGCCGCCGAGAAAGCGGGTGCGCGAGGCGCCATCGCGGCCGATCGAAATATTTTCGAAGGAGCGCAGGATGAGTTCGCCCTCCATGACGCTCAGGGTCCTTTTGCCGGTGTCGACAAGCAACCAGCGGTCCGCCGCCGGAATGGCGGAGGCTTGCAGCAACAAGCCACAGAGAACGGCCGGGGCGACCAGTAAGCGGATGACCCTGTTCATGGACCGGCATTCTACCCGGACAGGCGTCCGGCATGTCCAGGGGCCGGCGCGCGCAGCACCGCAAGCCGGCGTTCGCGCCGGCCGTCATCCATGGGATCGGGGTTGGGTCCCTCCCTGTCTGCTAAAGGTCGGATTCGTTACCGATCAGCGCCTCGACCACCTGCGCCGTGTCAAGCAGGTGGCTGTCCGCAAACCGGGGGGCAACCAGCTGGACGCCCACCGGCAGGCCGTAAGGCCCCCGGAAGCCGGGGAGCGCGACGCACGGCAGCCACAGCGCAGTAAACAATCGATTGAACGTGGCCAGGCCGTTGCCCAACTCAAACCGCGGGGGCTCGCCCGGCACGGCAGGCGTCAGCCAGGCGTCGAAACCCGCCATGGCTGCATCAAACTGCGGGCGCAGTGCCGCCACCTGGTCGTACGCCTCGCGCAGCTCAGCGAATGTAATGCCGAGCGCGTTGTTCACCACGTCCCTCACCCCCGGGTGCAGCAGTGCCGGGGCGCGGGCATGTTCCGCGAGGTACGAGGTGCGCGCCTCACCATGCATGATCGTGTCCTGCCAATCGTTCAGGCGTTCCGCGCCGGGTGGGCCAATAACGTCCTCGACGTGATGTCCGGCGCTACGAAGCAGGTGAATCGTTTTCTCCAGTGCGAAGACCGTCTCCTGCTCCGCCTCGAGGTAATGCGGGGTGCGGTAGAAGCCAATCCGCAGGGGCCGGTTGCCGGGAGGCTCGGCCTCGTGCACGATGCCGCAGGCCTGCGCGGCTCGCAGCAGGAGCCCGCTGTCCTCGGCAATCAGGCCGACCGTGTCCAGGCTGGGCGCGAACGGCTTCATGCCTTCGACCGGCACCCGGCCCCAGGTCGGCTTGAACCCGGCCGCGCCGCAGAACGAAGCCGGGCGGATGGTCGACCCCGCCGTCTGCGAAGCCAGCGCCAGCGGCACTTCCCCGCCGCCGACCGCGGCTGCCGATCCGGCGGATGAACCGCCCGGGGTAAATTCGACGTTGTGAGGATTGCGGGTTTCGGGCAGCGCGCCGAAGGAAGCCAGCTCCACCGTGGTTACCTTGCCGAGGAATACGCCGCCTGCGGCCCGCAGCAGGGCCACGGCCGCCGCATCCCGTGCTGGCTGGAAACCCTGGTACATCGGTGAGTTGAACTCGGTCGGCAGGTCCTCGGTGTCGAAGATGTCCTTCACCGCGAACGGAACGCCGTGCAAGGGACCGAGACTCGGACCGGCGTCGCGCGCCCGCGCCTCGGCCAGGGCCTGGTCGGCCCGCAGGCTTACGAAACTCCGGGTTGCGCCATCCGTCTCTTCGATGCGCGCGAGGCACCGCAAGACCGCCTGCTCGGCGGTCAAGTCACCACCCAGCAAAGCCTCCCCCAATGGCTCATTGAGGCTGGCCTCGGCGCTCACGGAGCACCCCCCGCTATGGACCGCACGTTCAACCGCGACTCCTTTTGTGGCCCTTACTTGAAGCGTAGCAGTAAACCCCGGGTTCTGCCGGGCCGCCCAGGGCTCCTCGGAGCCGCAGGCGAAAGAAGGGAAGAGCAGGTGATGGAGTCGGTGCGGTTTCGCCGCAGGCGAAGAAGCGCCGGTGGAATGCCGTAGCTCGTGAGCCTCCTTAGGCGCCGAGCCGATCCCTCAAAGCGTGGTAGAGCATGCCGGCCACCAGGCCGGGCCAGCGCAACAGCGTGCCGCCCGGGAACGTCGGCGAGGGGATGCGCGCCATCACGTCGAAGCGCTCGGCCGTGCCGGACACCGCCTCGGCGATGAGCTTTCCCGCCAGGGTCGCGATCTGGACGCCATGGCCGGAGAAACCCAGGGCGTAGAACACATCAGGCTCGAGGCGCCCGAAACAGGGCATGCGGTTCATCGTGACGGCCAGCGTGCCGCCCCAGCCAAAGTCGACGCGCGTATCGGACAGAGCCGGATAGATCGGCATCATCCGTTTGCGTACGAACGATTTGATATCGGAAGGGAAGCGGCGCGTGTAGTTTTCGCCGCCGCCGAACAGCAAGCGGCCGTCACCGCTGAGTTTCCAGAAATTCACGACGAACTTGGCGTCGTACACGCAAAGGTCCTCGGGATTGATCCGCTGCTGTTCTTCCGCCGTCAGCGGCTCGGTCGCGATGATGAAATTGTTCAGCGGCATGATCTTGCCCGCCACACGCGGCTCCAGCCGGCCGAGGTAGGCGTTGCAGGCCAGCACCACGTGGTCTGCGCTGACGCTCCCTTCCGCAGTGCGCACGCGCGTCGGGCGCGCCCGGTCGTAGCCTTGCACACGGCTCCCCTCACATATGCGGACCCCGAGGCCATTCGCCGCATCCGCCAGCCCGAGGGCGTAGTTCAGCGGATGCAGATGCGCGGAGGCGTATTCCACCAGGCCGGCGCGAAACACGTCCGTTCCGGCCAGGCGCGCGAGTTCAGGGCCCTCAACATAGCGCAGATCGAAGCCGTAGTACGCCTGCATGAAGTCTGCATGGCGCCGATACCAGTCGGCATCGCTGCGCTTCCAGGCCGTTTGCAGGCAGCCGCGCTTGAGGTCGCATTCGATGCCGAAGCGTGCGATCAGCTCACGCACCGTGGCCACGGACTCGACGCCGAGATCCCACAGCCGGCGCGCCTCGTCGTGGCCGTAGATCTGCTCCAGCTCATCCTGGGTCTTGCGCTGGCCGATCGAGCAGTGCCCGCCGTTGCGCCCCGAGGCGCCCCACCCGACGCGCTCCGCCTCCAGCAGGACGACGCTGTAGCCGCGTTCGGCCAGGTGAATGGCGGAGGACAAGCCCGTGTAGCCGCCGCCGATGACGCAAACATCGGCCTGCGCGTCACCCTGCAGCCGCGGGAAATCGCGGCTGCGGTTCATGGTCGCCGTGAAGTAGGACTCGGGGTAGACGGCTTGCCGCGGATTCATTGGGACGCACCTCCGCTGCCTGGCTCGGTGCCACATTGTGCTGCCCCCGGCGGCGGGTTTCAAACCGCGGCAGGCAGCAGCTTCAGGCCTCGATGACCAGCTTCCCCTGATTGCGTCCGTCGAACAGCATCAGCAGCGTTTCGGGAAAAGTATCGACACCCTTGACGACATGCTCGCGAGACTTCAGTTTGCCTTCCGCCAGCCAGCGGCTCATGTCGCGAATGCCCCGCGGGTAGTCCTGTTCAAAGTCGAACACGATGAAACCCTCCATGCGGCCGCGGTTGACCAGCAGCGATAGGTAATTCTTCGGTCCCTCTATCGCCTGCATGGCGTTGTACTGCGAGATGGCCCCACACAGCGCGACCCGGCCGCGAAACCGCAGGAAGGCCAGGGCCGCGTCCAGGGTCTCGCCGCCGACGTTGTCGAAATACACGTCGATACCATCCGGGCAGGCTGCCTGGATGGCCGGGTACAGGGACTCGGACTTGTAGTCGATAGCGGCATCGAAACCCAACTCGTCGGTCAGGTACGCGCATTTCTCGGGGCCGCCCGCAATGCCGACGACCCGGCAGCCCTTGAGCCTGGCGATCTGGCCGACCAACGACCCGACTGCGCCCGCCGCACCGGACACGAGAACGACTTCGCCCTCCTTGATGGCGCCCACGTCGAGGATGCCGAAATAGGCGGTCATGCCCGGCATGCCAAGCACGCCCAGGTACTTCGGCAGGGGTGCGGCGTCGGGGTCGATCTTGCGCACGCCGTGGCCATTGGACAGCCAGTATTCCTGCACGCCGGTAATGCCCACCACATGGTCACCGACCGCGTAGTCCGGGTGGCGCGACTCGACGACCCGCGCAACCCCGCCCGCGCGCATCACGGCGCCGATTTCCACCGGTTCGATGTAGGACTTGCCCTCGTTGACCCAGCCGCGCATCGCCGGGTCGACGGAAATGAATTTCACTTCCGCAAGGAACTCGCCCTCACCGGGAGATGTGGCGTCGACGGACTCTATGGTCCAGTTGTCCCGGGTCGGACGGCCGACCGGGCGCGAGGCGAGGAGTACACGGGTATTTTTCATGGCAATGTTCCTTTCCGTTGTGCCGGGCGACGCACTGGCCGCCCGGGATGTGTTGAGGGGCCGTAACGGCCCATGTAACTGTCCGCGGTCCGTTCAGTCGCCGGACCCGGCTTGGGGCTCACCCTCGAAAACCCGGGCCATGTATTCGGCGAGGTCTCCACCGGCCGGATCGACCTGTGCGCCCGTGATGCCGGCCAGGGCCCGGGCGAGCTGCTTTTTGAATTCGAGCTGGGCCTGGCGAGCGATCTGGATCCGCTGCGCCTGGGGCGAACCGGCGCCGTGCATGGACTCGGTCAGGTAGCCCACGGCGTTACGGCCCAGGGTCATGTTCTCGATCAGGCGCAGGATGCGCACGCGCTCCTCCGTCGAAACGTCTGCCCGCCCCTGCAGGTATTTTTCCAGCAGCGGGCCGAGTTCGTCGTGGTCGAGGTCCTGCTGCGAAGGCAGGGTCACCACCAGCCCGCCGGCCAGGTCCTGCGCCAGCCGCGCGAGTTCGTAGGGGATTTGCGTCACGTGATGTTTGCAGACGTTGGCGATCATATCGTCGCACTGCCAGACGCCGGAATTCATGCGCTGCGACTGGTACGACGAGGCGATGCCGGTGCTGTAGATGGTCTCGTTCCGGTGGGTCATTTCGACCAGCTTGTCGCGGACGTGTGATGCCTTCTCCACACCGTTGCAGTCGGCGATCGCCGCCGCCGCGCCGATCAGGACGTCGCCCACACCCGACTTGCAGACGTAACTGCGGCGATGGTAGCAGGTGAAGCGTTCGACCAGCATCGCGGCGAAGTCGTACTCGCCGTCCATGAAGATGTATTCGTTCGGGATGAACACGTCCCGGAAGACGACCATCGCCTCCTGGCCGCCGAAGCGGGCGTTGCCGGCGTCGACGTCGCCGTCCTCCATGCTGCGGGTGTCACAGGACTGCCGGCCGTAGATGTAGGTGATGCCCTCCGCGTCGACCGGCAGCGCGCCGACGATCGCGTAGTCCCGGTCCTCCTCCCCCAGCCGCAGGGTCGGCATGACGATCAGCCAGTGGGAGTTGATGCAGCCGGTCTGGTGGGCCTTGGCGCCGCTGATCCAGACACCGTTGTCATCCCGCCGGGTTACGCGCACGAACAGGTCCGGGTCGGCCTGGGCGTGCGGGGGCTTGCTGCGGTCGCCCTTGACGTCCGTCATGGCGCCGCCGATGACGTAGCCGCGCGACTGCACGAACGCCACGAATTCCAGGAAGCGCCGGTGATAGGCGGTGCCGTAGG
>CALKKN010000288.1 GCA_937995275.1 uncultured Lysobacterales bacterium
CCTGCTGTTCATCACAATCCTGTTTTTCATCTTCTTCGGCCTCGTGCCGCTGGTGTCGCGCCAGTTGACGCAACTCGTGCAGCAGTTTCCGGCTTACATCACCACCGGGCAGGACTTGCTCCGGCAACTGCCCGAGGCCTATCCCCAGCTCGTTTCCGAGACGCAGATCGAGGACCTGATCAGGCAACTCGGCCAGGAAGTGGCCAGCCTCGGTCAGCAGGCACTGGGCTGGTCGCTCGCGTCGGTGGCCAGCATCATCGGGCTGGTGATTTACCTGGTCCTGGTGCCGGTGCTGGTGTTTTTCTTCCTGAAGGACAAGGATCTGATGATCGGCTGGATCGCCGCGCGGCTGCCCAGCGAACGATCGCTGGCCACTCGTGTCTGGAGCGAATCGGAGGCCCAGATCGCCAACTACGTGCGGGGCAAGGTGGCCGAGATCTTTATCGTCGGCGTCGTCACCTACGTCACTTTCCTGTTCCTGGACCTGCAGTACGCGGCGCTGCTGGCGACGATGGTCGGTTTTTCGGTCCTGGTGCCGTACATCGGCGCGGCGGTGGCCACGTTGCCGATCGCCATCGTGGCCTATTTCCAGTTCGGCTGGGGCTGGGATTTCGGCCAGGTGATGATCGCCTACGCCATCATCCAGGCGCTGGACGGCAACCTGCTGGTGCCGCTGATGTTTTCCGAGGTGGTCAACCTGCATCCGGTCGCCATCATTCTGGCCATCCTCGTGTTCGGCGGCATCTGGGGTTTCTGGGGCATATTTTTCGCGATCCCGCTGGCGACGCTGGTCAAGGCCATCATCAATGCCTGGCCCAAGAAACAGGCGCCGGAGGGCGACGGCGAAGGCTCCGAGGTTCCATCCGAGGGCGAGGCAGTACCCGCTGAGGCCGGCGAGCCGTAGGAGCGGCTTTAGCCGCGATTAGGGGTTGGTCGCTTCGAACCCGGCCGCTATCGGGCAGGGCCTTCCACAACCCGCTCTAGACATCCCTGTGCGCTTGTCGACTGTGTCCCGACAGCTCGACAGTTCTGGAAGGCCCTGCCCGACAGCGACCTGGATGCAGCGGCGATTTCGCTGCGACCAACCCATCAATCGCGGCTAAAGCCGCCCGTTACAAAGCGTCGGAGGCGTAATGCGCCAGGCGTGACCGCTCGCCGCGCTTCAGCGTGATATGGCCCGCGTGGTCCCAGTCCTTGAAGCGGTCCACCGCAAAGGTCAGGCCGGACGTCGTTTCCGTCAGGTACGGCGTGTCGATCTGTTCGACATTGCCGATGCAGACCATTTTGGTGCCCGGCCCGGCCCGCGTCAGCAGCGCCTTCATCTGCTTCGGCGTGATGTTCTGAGCCTCGTCGATGATCACGAAGCGGTTCAGGAAGGTGCGGCCGCGCATGAAGTTCATGGCGCGCACCTTGACCCGGCTGGCCAGCAGGTCGTTGGTTGCCGCGCGGCCCCACTCGCCGCCCTCCTGAGGCTGGGTCAGCACTTCGAGATTGTCCGTCAGCGCGCCCATCCAGGGCGTCATTTTTTCCTCTTCGGTGCCGGGCAGGTACCCGATGTCCTCGCCGATCGAGACCGTGGCCCGGGTCACGACGATTTCGCTGTAGCGCTTCTCGTCCATGGTCTGGGCCAGCCCGGTGGCCAGCGCCAGGAGGGTTTTGCCGGTGCCGGCGGTGCCCATCAGCGTGACAAAGTCGATTTCCGGATCCATCAGCAGGTTCAGGGCGAAATTCTGCTCGCGATTGCGCGCGTTGATGCCCCAGACATTCTTGCGGCCGTCGTAGTAATCGTCCACCAGACGCAGCATGACGCTGTCGTCCCCGACGCTCTTGACCAGAGCCTCGATACCGTTGCCGATGGCCACGCACTGGTTCGGGTACCAGTTATTTTCCCGCCCCCTGCCGAAGCGATAGTGCGTCCGGCCGTTCTCGCTCCACGATTCGATCTGGGGGTGGTCATCCCAGAAATCCTCACCGTGCTGGCGCAGGCCGCGATACAGCAGGCTGAGGTCGTCCAGTGCCCGGTCGTTGTAATAGTCCTCGGCCTGTACGCCGAGGATGGCAGCCTTGATGCGCAGGTTGATGTCCTTCGATACGAGCACGATGGACTTGTCGGGGTATGCATCCTGCAGGGACAGGGCGGTGCTGAGGATCTCGTTGTCGGCGAACGACCCGTCGCGCAGCAGGCTGGAATGCGTGTCGGGCATGGTGGTCTGGAAATACAGCCGACCGGTACCGGCGCTCAGGTCGAGGCCGTCGGGCTCCTGTAGCTCGAGGCCCTCGTCGAGACGGGTGGCGTGCTGACGCTGCATCATTTCACCTACGAACCGGCTGACCTGGCGGACGTTACGTGCGACTTCGGACAGGCCTTTCTTGGCCGCGTCGAGCTCCTCCAGCACCATCATCGGCAGAAAAACGTCGTGTTCCTCGAAGCGGAAGATAGCGGTGGGGTCGTGCATCAGCACGTTGGTGTCTATGATGTACAGGCGTTTCTTGAGTCCCATGGGCGGGCTGTTCCCTGGTGCCTTCGAGCGGGGTAGAGGATCAGATCGATTGTGCGGCTGCGAGCACTTCGTCGACGTGTCCCTTCACCCGCACCTTGCGCCATTCGTGGCGGAGCACGCCGTCAGCGTCGAGCAGGAAGGTGCTGCGGACCACGCCCATGACCTTGCGGCCATACATGTTTTTTTCGTGGATGACGTCGAATTGGCGGCACAGTTCTTCGTCGGCGTCGGACAGCAGGTCGAAGGGGAAATCCTGCTTGGTTTTGAAGTTCTCATGGGATTTCACGCTGTCGCGGGAAACGCCCAGGATGGCGGTGCCGGCCTCCTCGAACGCCGGGTAGCGGTCACGGAAGTCCTGGCCTTCCAGTGTACAGCCCGGCGTGTTGTCCTTGGGGTAGAAGTAAATGACCAGCCTGGAGCCTTTGAAGTCGTCGAGTGACAGCGTCTTGTCGCCGGTGGCAGGGAGGGAAAATTTGGCGACTTTCTTGCCGATCTGTACCATCGATGCTCCAGTTTCCGTGTCGGTCCCGGTTCTGCGGCAGCATACTTGTCAGCATGGGGTACCGCAAGTACCATGACGCCGAATTCCGAGCGGAACGGGTCCATGTTCAGCGGCAGCATCGTAGCACTGGTGACACCCTTCACCGATGACGGCGTCGTGGACTACACCGCGCTTCGCGGTCTGCTCGAATTTCACCTCGGGGCAGGGACGGACGGCCTGGTCATCGCCGGCACCACCGGGGAGTCCGCCACGCTGGGTGCGGTGGAGTTCGGGGAGTTGGTAGGCGCGGTGGTGAGGCAGGTCGGCGGCGCCGTGCCGGTCCTGGCCGGTACCGGCAGCGCATCGACCGCGCGCGCCGTCGAGCGGACCGTGCTGGCGGGCGAACTGGGCGCGGACGGCGCTCTCGTCGTGACGCCCTATTACAACCGGCCGACGCAGGCTGGCCTGGAAGCGCATTTCAAAGCGGTCGCCAGCGCCTCCGGGATTCCGGTCGTGCTGTACAACGTGCCCTCGCGCACCGCCGTGGACATGCTGCCCGCCACGGTCGAAAAGCTGGCTGCCCATCCGCGCATCGTCGGCATCAAGGAAGCGGTGACCGATCCGCACCGCGTCGAGGAGTTGCGGGCGCGCTGCAGCCGGGAATTCGTTTTGCTCAGCGGCGACGATCCCAGCTGCCTCCAGGCGATGCGGAGCGGCGCCGAGGGCGTCGTGTCGGTGGCCGCCAACGTCGTGCCGGGGCTGATGCATGAACTCTGCGTCGCGGCCGCCGAGCAGGAATGGGAGGCTGCCGAAGGGATCGACGGACGATTGCGGCCGCTGTTCGAAGCCTTGTTCGTCGAGAGCAACCCGATTCCTGTAAAATGGGCGCTGTTCGAGTTGGGCCGGGTGGGCCAGGGAATTCGCCTGCCCCTGACGGCGCTGGCCGAAACGCACCGGGCCCCGCTACGGCGATGCCTCGAGGCGCTGAACCTGACTGGGGTGTGACCACAGCCAGGTTGGGCCCGGAGATAGAAGACAGAATATGATGACAGTCCGAGTTTGTTCCGTTGTGTCGACCGTGTTGGCGCTTACGCTGGTTGCCGGTTGCGCCCGCGATTCGCGCCAGCGCGAGTATTACGACGCCGTCGAAACCGAGCCCCTGGAAATTCCCGAGGGCCTGGCGGAGCCGACATCCGACGCGGCCCTGGTGATCAACGCGCCGCTGATGCCGCTCTCGCCGATGCAAATGGACCCCAAACCGCCGCGTATATCCAGCACAACCTCGGGGCTGGACAGCAATTCCAATTTCAGATGGTCTGCGCAGGGCCTGTATCTGCTGGTGGACGATTCGCCCGAGAGCGTACACCGTCGTCTGGGCCTGGTTATCGAGCGAGCCGGCATGCAGCGGATTCGCATCGATGACCAGGGGGTCTACCGCTTCGACTACTACCAGACTTTCGGTGGCGGGGACGCGGGCATTCTCAGCCGGATGGCGTTCTGGAACCGCGACGACGTGGAGGACTACAGCGGCGCCTACCAGGCCTTTATCCGGCCCGACGGCCGGCAGACCCGCGTTTACATCAAATACGCCGACGGTACGGATTGCGAGCTCGACGCCGCTGAACACGTCCTGGACGTCGTGCGCTCCAGGCTCGGTTGATCAGCGCTCCAGCAGTTTGAGTTTGTCGGGCTTGCCGTCCCAGGATTCCGCGTCGGGCGGCGGATTCTTCTGCTCGGTAATGACGGGCCATTCCCGCGACAGTTCGGCGTTGAGCTCGAGAAACATCTCCTGCCCGGGCGGCATATCGTCCTCCGGATAGATCGCCTCGGCCGGGCATTCCGGCTCGCAAAGGGTGCAGTCGATGCACTCCTCGGGATCGATGACGAGAAAGTTCGGGCCCTCGTGAAAGCAATCAACGGGGCAGACCTCGACGCAGTCGGTGTACTTGCACTTGATGCAGTTTTCGGTAACGACAAATGTCATGTGATCAGCCAGTAAATGGCGCTCCCTACGAGAATCGAACTCGTGTTTCCGCCTTGAGAGGGCGGCGTCCTGGACCGCTAGACGAAGGGAGCGTCCTGATTTGAGCGGCCATGCAAACCCACGACCGGCTGGCGGCTCATGTTAAACTAGCCGCACCGCTACATTCAACCTGTCACCATAGCGTAAACCGCCATCAACGAGTTTGTCACCATCCCCCAGGCCGAGCACCGGATCAGGCTGAAGGAGCTCTGTCCGCACGCCGCCGATGTCGTTCGTGAACTGCAGGACGCCGGCTTCGAGGCTTTTATCGTCGGCGGCAGTGTTCGCGACCTGTTGCTGGGCAAGGTGCCGAAGGATTTCGACGTTGCCACCAGCGCGACGCCGGAGCAGGTGCAGCAGGTTTTCCCCCGCTGCCGCCTGATCGGCCGGCGATTCCGCCTGGCTCATGTTCGCAAGCGCGGCAACCTGATCGAGGTGGCGACCTTTCGCGGCGTGCCCGATCCGGGCGATGAGCGCGAACTGGACAACGGCCGGATCCTGCGTGACAACGTGTTCGGCACCGTGGAGGAAGACGCGCTGCGCCGGGACTTCACCATCAACGCGTTGTTTCTGGACCCGGTCAGCGGTGATATCCGCGATTACGTGGGCGGGTACCGGGACCTGGCCGAGAGGCGCCTGCGGCTGATCGGCGACCCCGCAGTCCGCTACCGCGAAGACCCGGTGCGCCTGCTGCGTGCGGCGCGCTTCGTGGCGAAGCTGGGGGTGGAGCCGGATGAGGAATCCGCCAATCCGATAACGGAACTGGCGCCGCTGCTGGAGCAGGTGCCCCCGGCCCGGCTGTTCGAAGAGGTCTGCAAGCTGTTCATGACCGGGCACGGCATGCGCAGCATGGAGGCCCTGCAGCGGTTCGGCCTGAGCAGGACACTGTTCCCCGGCCTGCGCCCGGGCACAGGATCCGGCAAGGTCCAGCTCGGCGGGGTCCTGCGCCAGTCGCTCCAGAACACCGACGAGCGGGTCCGGGTTTCCAAGCCGGTGACTCCTGCCTTCCTGTTCGCGGCCCTCTTGTGGGAGCCGGTGGAAGAGGTCGTGGGGGTGCTGGCGAGTGAGGGTGAATCGGAATACGTCGCCATGATGAAGGCCGCTGAGCAGGCGATTGCCGTCCAGGCCCAACGGACGTCCATCCCACGCCGCTTCAGTGCGGTAACGCGGCAGATCTGGATGCTGCAGGTGCGGTTCAGGAAGACGCGTGGCAAGCGCTGGAAACGCCTGCTTTACGAAGAACGGTTCCGGGCCGGCTACGATTTCCTGTTGCTGCGGGCCAGGGAGGACAAGGCCCTCGAGGAATTGGCGGAATTCTGGACCCGGGCGCAGGAAGGCCTGACGCTGCCGCCCGCGGGGGCGAGGTCGCGGCCGGAACGGCGCGACCGCCCACGCCGGCGCCGGCGCCGGCGGCCCCGGAAGACGGGCTGAGCGGAACGACCGATGCGCGCCTGGATCGGCCTCGGCGGCAATCGGGACGATTCCGCAGACCTGCTGTCCACGGCCCTGGTCCGGCTGGCGGCGGAACCCGGGCTCGCGCTGCTGCAGCGTTCCCGGCTGTACCGTTCGCCGCCCTGGGGTGTCACGGACCAGCCCTGGTTCGTCAATGCCGTTGCCGAGTTCGAAACCGATCTGGAGCCCCGCCACCTGCACGCCCGGTTAACGGCCACGGAACGGAATCTCGGACGGGAGCCGCAGATACAGCGCTGGGGCCCCCGATGCATCGATCTGGACCTGCTAACATATGAAGACTTGCGGCTGCGTTCGGACGAACTCGTTCTGCCGCACCCGCGTATGCATTTGCGCACTTTCGTACTGGTGCCGCTGCTGGAACTGGAACCCGGGTTCGTGATTCCCGGGATCGGCTCCGCGGCGGCCTGCCTGCAAGAGATCGACCCACGGGAGACGGCCGGTGTCGAACCGCTGGATTTAACCGGCCAGGAGGAATCATGACGCAAACAGCCCTTACCGTACATCAACTCGATGCCATGAAGCGGGACGGCGAAAAGATCGCCATGCTGACCTGCTACGATGCGACCTTTGCGCGCGCGACGGACCTGGCGGGTGTCGATATCGTGCTGGTCGGCGACTCCCTGGGCATGGTCGTGCAGGGCCGCGCTTCCACGGTCGGCGTCAGCCTGGCCGATATCGCCTACCACGTGGAGTGTGTCGCCCAGGGGTTGGAACGGACGTTCCTGCTCGCCGACCTGCCCTTCGGCAGCTATCACGATGCCGCGACCGCGATGGCGAGCTCCGTGCGGCTGATGGGCGCCGGCGCCGCGATGGTGAAGCTGGAAGGCGCGGGTCCGATGATCGACGTGGTCGACTATCTGACCGATCGTGGCGTGGCGGTCTGCGGCCACCTCGGGCTGACGCCGCAGAGCGTGAACCAGCTGGGCGGTTTCCGGGTTCAGGCCCGCGACGACGCAGCGGTCGACAGGCTGCTGCGCGACGCCAGGGCCCTCGAGGATGCGGGTGCGCAACTGCTGGTGGTGGAGTGCGTCCCGTCCGCGGTCGGGCGCGAGGTCAGCTCCAATCTCGGCATACCGGTCATCGGGATCGGCGCCGGCGCCGGTTGCGACGGACAGGTGCTGGTGATGCACGACATGCTCGGGCTGGGCGACCGCCCGCCGAAGTTCGTCGCTGATTTCATGGCCGATGCCGGTACCATCAGGGGCGCGTTCGAGGCCTACGTGCTGGCCGTCCGCGAGGGCCGATTCCCCGGACCGGAGCACGAGTACTGAGATGCAGGTCGCGCGGACTCGCGAGGAACTGTGGTCGTTCACGCGGCCGTGGCGGCGGGAACATCTTCGCGTGGCGCTGGTGCCCACCATGGGCAACCTGCACGAGGGCCACCTGGCCCTGGTGAAAGCAGCCGGGGGGCAGGCCGACCGGGTCGTCACCAGCATCTTCGTCAACCCGACCCAGTTCGGGGCGGGCGAGGATTTCGACGCCTATCCGCGCACGCTGGACGCCGACCGGCGCAAGCTGGCGGAGACGGGCTGCGACCTGGCGTTCGTTCCTGACCTGCAGACAATGTATCCCGGCGGCCTGGACGACGTGGTGCGCCTGCGGGCCGCGCCATCCCTGGCGAACATCCTGGAAGGTGAATTCCGCCCGGGTCATTTCGATGGCGTGGTCACCGTGGTGGCCCGCCTGTTCAACCTCGTCGGCCCGGACCTCGCCGTGTTCGGCGAGAAGGACTTCCAGCAGTTGCTGGTGATTCGGCGCCTGGTCGAGGACCTGGGCTATCCGCTGCAGGTGCTCGCGGTGCCCACGGTACGCGGCCACGGCGGAGTCGCCCTGAGTTCCCGCAACGCCTACCTGGACGAGGTGGAGCTGGCGGAGGCCGGCTACCTGAATGTCGTGCTGCGGGAGGCGGCCGAAAAGCTGGCATCCGGCGCAGCGGATCGCGCCGCGGTGGAACGGGAGGGGCGGCAGCGGCTGGAGGGCGCCGGGTTGCGCGTCGATTACGTTGCCGTGCGGCGTGCCGCGGATCTGGCGGTGCCCGCCGCTGACGACCCGGCCGTGCGCATTCTTGCAGCGGCCTGGTGCGGGTCGACGCGCCTCATCGACAACCTCCCCGTTTCACACGATTGAATCGGCGTTTGCATTTGTGGTCATTAGTGGTATTATTACAACCAACCTTGGTAAAACTGCAACGTTTACCAGGGTTGCAGGGCGCGAAAGACGGGTACATCACTCCAAAAGCCTACCTCTCCTCTTCATTGAGGAGAGGTTTTTTTTTGGCCCTCGCCATGCACCCGCGTGTCTGCCGGGAGAATTCGAAAAAATACAGAAAATCCAATCAATTGTGAATGGGAACGGTGGGGCTTCAAGAGCCCGGGAAATTCCCGGCGTCGAATCCTTCCCCTGAGTGGCAACCTTTCCGCCCGGGCGGCCCGTGGCCGGGCGGCAACACAGGAGCAACGATGAACACCAAGCGTGCCGACTTCCGTGAATTCTTCGATTTGTTGCACAAATACAACAAAAATCAGCCAGACCTGGCCGCGCGCATGGAAGCCGACGGGGACCGATGTGACCGGTTCTCGCGCCAGGTAGAGGGCTTGCTGGTCGACTTCTCGCGGACCGGTATCGGAGAGGAGGCCTTCGAGACCTTGATGGACCTGGCCGGCGCCGCCGGCGTCGAGGCGGAGCGCGACCGCCTGTTCCGCGGCGAGGAACTGAATTTCACCGAACACCGGGCGGTACTGCATCCGCTGTGGCGATCACGGAGTTTCCACGATCTGCTCGATCCGGCCGAGGCTGCCCTGCTGGACGATGCGACACAGCGCATGCGGAAGATCGCTGTCGCGCTGCATGCCGGCCGCCTGCCGGGCGACGAAGAAGCGGGTCCGATCCGTCACATCGTGCACGTCGGGATCGGCGGTTCGCTGCTGGGCCCCCGGCTGTTGTGCGAGGCTTTTGCGCCCGCCGGCGAGACGCCGCAGATCCATTTCCTGAGTTCGGTCGATGCACTCGACCGCGAACGGCTGCTTGCCCGCATCGACCCGCGGGAGACGGCTGTCATCCTGGTTTCCAAGAGTTTCACGACCAGCGAGGTCCTGCTCCACGCCGAGCGGATCCGCGAGTGGCAGCTGGCAACGATGGAGAGGCAGGGGGCGAATCAGCGGCTGTTTGCGGTCACCGCGGCGGCCGGCAAGGCGGAGGACTTCGGGGTGCCGGCGGACCATGTGCTGCAGATGGGCGAATGGACAGGCGGCCGCTTTTCCGTCTGGTCCCCGGTCGGCGTGACCGCGGCGGCGGCCATGGGGCCCGACGCCTTCGATGCCTTCCTGGCTGGCGGCGCGTCGATGGACCGCCACTTCCGGGAGACGCCCCTGGCCGACAACCTGCCGGTAATCCTGGCCATGCTGGCCGTCTGGCACCGGAATGTCTGCGGCTACGACGTGCACGGGCTCATCCCCTACGACAGCCGCCTGGCCGGGCTCCCCTCGTGGCTGCAGCAAGTGGAGATGGAATCCAACGGCAAGTCCGTGGACGTCGACGGGCAGCCGGTTGCGCTGGCCACCGCGCCGGTCGTCATGGGCGACAGCGGAACGGATGCGCAGCATGCGTTGTTCCAGGCCTTCCACCAGGGAACCGCGGTGGTGCCGCTGGACTTCATCGGCGTCATTCAACCGGACCATTCGGACCTCGAGGCCCAGCAGCAGCTGCTGTCGCACATGCTGGCCCAGGCGACCGCGCTGGCGGTCGGCCGTAACGAGGAGCGGACACGGGCATCGATGCGGAGACAAGGCGTACCCGAAGCCGAGATCGAAACCCTGTTGCCGCACCGGCTGATGCCCGGCAATCGGCCTTCCATCGTGCTGCTGCTGGACCGCCTGACGCCGGCCATCCTGGGGCGGCTGCTGGTCCTGTACGAGCACATGGTGTTCGTCGAGAGTGTGATCTGGCGGATCAACGCCTTCGACCAGTGGGGCGTGGAACTTGGCAAAATCCTCGCTGACGCGATCGAGCCGTCGCTGGCGGGTACAGCCGCCGAACTCCCTGCCGATATCCCCGGCCTCGACACCCTGATCCGCTACATCCGCGAGCGATTGTAGGAGCGGCTTCAGCCGCGATTGGCGCCTACCCCGAAACGGATTCGCAGCATGATGACCGCTCCGTCGAGGCCGCTGTCGGGCAGGGCTTTCCAGGACCGTAACTTGTCGGGAACAAGTTATCGAGCGCCCAGGGATGGCTCGAGCG
>CALKKN010000289.1 GCA_937995275.1 uncultured Lysobacterales bacterium
GGGCCAAGGACCGGCTGCCCGGCGCTCTATGCAGGCGGCGCTGCGCACCTTTTTCCGCTTCTGCTTCCAGCAGGGCTGGATCGGCTGCCGCCTGGATCGGGCGGTGCCGACGTTACGTACCTACCGGTTATCGACTCTGCCCCAGGGCCTGAGCGAGGCCCAGGCCTGGCGGGTGCTCGAATCGGTGGATCGCACTACCGCTGTCGGGCGGCGCGACTACGCGATCCTGCAGCGGCTCTACCACTACGGCGTGCGCGCCGCTCAGGTGCGGGCCCTGCGTTTGGCCGACATTGCCTGGAGCGACAATCGGATCCTGTTCCGGGCCACCAAGAACGGCAAAGACAGCCGTTTGCCCCTGACCCGCGAGGTCGGTGAGAGTCTGCTTGAATACCTGCGCAACGCCCGACCACGTGGCTGCTGGCCCGAAGTGTTCTTGACCTGCCGGGCGCCCTATGCGCCGTTGGGCCGCAGCCATGCCATCTCAGAGATCGTCCGCCGCCGTCTGCGTGCCGCCGGCATCGTGGTGCCCCATCGAGGTGCACATGTCTTCCGCCATGGCTTTGCGACCCGGATGCTCGAGCAGGGCCATTCTCTCAAGGCGGTCGCCGATGTGCTCGGCCACCGCCACCTGGACACCACCTTTATCTACGCCAAGGTGGACTTCCCTGCCCTCGAAGCGGTGCCCTTGCCCTGGCCCGAGGAGGATCAACGATGAACAGGCTGCACCTTCACAGTTGCCTGGCCGAGTCCATTCAACGCTTCATCGATCTGCGCCGGCTCTCCGGCACCGACTACCACAGCCAGGCGAAGCTGCTGGAATACTTCGACCGGTTTATCGCCGAATATCCGCTCACCGAGCCGCGTATCACGCGCCAGATCACCGACGCGTACCGACAAAGCCTGGCCGGGCTCGCTCCCGCCACCCGCGCCAACCGCTGCTCGGTGGTGCGCCAGCTGGGTGAGTACCTGGCGGCGAGCGATCCCTTGGGGTATGTACCCGAGCCGCTGCGCTTTACCGCTTCACCCCATCAACCCTATATCTACACCGGCGCCGAAGTCCGGGCGCTACTGGCGGCGGCCGCTGAGCTGCCGCCACCCGGCTCACTGCGGCCCCACACCTGCCGCACCCTGCTGGGGTTGCTCTACAGCACCGGGCTGCGCGTCGGTGAGGCCTGCGCCTTGAACCTGGAAGATTTCCACCGGGCCGAACAGCGCCTCTACGTGGCCGCCGGCAAGTTCCACAAGGCCCGCTGGGTCCCCTTGGCGCCGTCGACCTGCCAGGCACTGCAACGCTATCTCGAGCCGCGCTGGCGCTGCATTCCAAACGCGCCGGATGCTCCCTTGTTGCTCAATCTACGGGGCCGGCGACTGCGTCACGCCAGCGTCCACCGCGACTTCCAGCAACTGCTCAGGCGCTGCGCCATGAGCGCCAAGCGCCCCCGCCCACGCATCCATGACCTGAGGCACACCTTTGCCGTCGATCGCCTGCTCGCCTGGTACCGCGACGGCCAGGACATCAATGCCCGCCTGCCGGCGCTCGCTACCTACCTGGGACATGTGAGCATTCGCTCCACCCAGGTCTATCTGCGCCCCACGGCTGAGTTGCTCGGCCAAGTCAACGAGCGCTTCCACGATCACTTCCTGGAGAAGGTCAAGCCCCAAGGAGGTCCGACATGAACCATCCGCTGGCGCCCTTTCTGAAACGCTTCTTCGGCCATTACCTACCGGTCCTCAAGGGCCTCTCGCCCGATACCATCGCCGCCTATCGCGACGCGATCAAGCTGCTGTTGTGCTACGCCGCCGATACCCTCCACCGATCGGTCGATGACTTCACGGTGGAGGCCATCGATGCACCCCTGGTGCGGGACTTCCTGGACTATGTGGAACACGAGCGCGGTTGTTGTACCGGCACCCGCAACGCCCGCCTGGCCGCCATCCGCAGCCTGTTCGCCTTCATCGCCCGCGAACAACCCGAGCTCATCCAGCACTGCCAGCAGGTCCGGGCGATCCCCCTCAAACGCACTACCCAAAAGAGCGTCCAATACCTGGAAGAGGGTGAAATGCAGGCCGTGCTCGCTGCCGTGGAGATCGGCTCGCGCACCGGAGTGCGGGACCAGGCCCTGCTGCTGATGCTCTACAATACCGGGGCACGGGTCAGCGAGCTGGTCGGACTGCGGCTCGAGGATCTGTGCTTGGACCGCTCCCCAAGGGTCCAATTGCTGGGCAAGGGCCGCAAGGAACGGGCCTGCCCGCTCTGGCCCGAGACCGCCGAGGCCCTCAGCGCGTACCTTGACCAGCGCGCCCCGAAGCAACCCACCGAGTCGGTGTTCCTCAATATCAATGGCGTGCCGATCACCCGCTTCGGGATCCGCTACATCACCCGCAAGTACGGGGCCAAGGCGCTACAATCGTCCACCCCGAAACCGGTCAATCCCCACACGGTCAGGCACTATCTACCCTTCCTGACTATGTCGAGTAACCTGGTCGAACACCTACAAACACTCCTCATTTCAGAGGGATGTGCCCAGAGGCGAATCC
>CALKKN010000290.1 GCA_937995275.1 uncultured Lysobacterales bacterium
ACGGCGGAATACCGTAGGGCGTTTCCCATGCCTCGAAAAAGGGATTGACGTCCTCCGCTGCGGCCGGCACCGCTGCGACCGGCGGCTGAGTCGAATCCTGGGCCGCCGTTTGTTCTGAGCGCTCGCCGCAACCGTTGAGGCCGGCCATAAAGACGAGGACCAACAACGCGGCGGATACGATACGATGCTTGAACTTCATGGTTTTCCCTGTGTGGTTCGAATACCCGTACACGCTAACATTTCATGCCGGAATGGCACGTGCCACAGGTCATATGCGGGGGCTTCCGCGGGTGGTCGGGAGCGTCGCTGCCCAGCAAGTGTTATCGCCGCCCGATGACCTGCATCTGCCAGAGGTCTTTCCGTTCCAGCAGCAGGAAAGGCTTCATGGCCAGGCAACCGGTCTTGCCGATACTCTGTTCGAGAAATCGCAGTTCCTCGAATTTTTCACGCGTGCGCTCGCCGACCGGAAGCTCGAGGCCATTCTCGCGCGCCATCAGGGCGGCCTTCGCACGAATCGCGAGTTCGGTGTAAACCCTCAGGTAGCAGAGCATGTCGGCCACCACCGGCCCTTCGAATTTGCTGCGCAGATCGTCGAGGAAACGGCCGATCCTGGAGTCGGAGAACTCGCCGGACGTGATCATCGCAATCAGCCTGGCATCGGCATCGAAGTCGATTTCCAGCCACCGGTGGAGGGCCGCGGCGCTCCGTTGGAAGACCAGGCCCAGCAGCGGCGGCAGCACGATCAGCGTGCCAACCGCCTGCAGCACCGGCGCCACCAGGAAATGGTTGTAGATCGAGTGCAGGAACGCGGCGACGGCCAAGCCCGGCAGGTAGTACAGCGGATTGATCTTCATCTGCCGTTCGGTCAGCGTCTGCGACAGGATCGCGAAGATCGCGGTGACACCGCCATGCATGATGGCGGTGCCGAAGCCCCGCACGATCCAGACGCCCAGGCTGGCAGTGCCGAAGGCCTGCAGGTAAAAGACATTTTCAACCAATGCAAAACCGGCGCCGACCGCGAAGCCCATGATGGCGGCATCCACCAGGAATCCGATGCGATGGGAGCGGAAGAGGTAGACAATGACCAGCGCTTTGAGCACCTCCTCGCTGATCGGCGACACGTAACGCGAGAAGCGGGCCAGATCTATGTCGAGCAGGTCCAGCAGCCAGCCGTTCACATACATCGCGGCGAAGGCCGTCAGCCCACCCACGGCGATAACGGCCAGCACGCGCTTCAGGCTGACCAGCTTGTAGCTGTCCATCCAGACCAGAACAAACAGGAAGATGACCACGGGTAGGAGGCCCACGGGCGCCCGGATGAACCACTCCACCGGCATGGCTAGAATATTTTCAGCGACAGCATCAGCTCGTCATCGTATTTTTTGCCGTCGATATAGCCTTGCGCATAGCCGGCCGAGAGTGTCATCGCCAAGCGATGGACGATGGTGAAGTGTAAGTCGACCTGAAGACCCAGGCTGCTGTAGGTTTCCTCGTAGGCGCTGTCCCCGATATCGGTCATCAGGACACCACCGAACAGCGAAGCGCGCAACCAGGTGAGGTAGAAACTCGGCACTCCGATTTCGCTGAAGAGGATCGGCGGCAGGTTCCACTCCAGGATCGACTTGGCGAAATCCTGTCCGCCGATCTCGTCGATCTCGAAGCCGGGGAAGCTGTAAAACTCCCGGTAGCGCTTAATCTCGCTGTCGTCCACGTAATTGTTGCCGAAGGCGCCGAAATACCAATTGGCCAGCGAATTGTCGCGATTGCCGCTGGAAATTCCGGCCGAGTTGTAAAACCAGATTGAAGAATGCCTGATAGGCAGCGCGAAGCCGAAATCGAAGCCTGCGCGGACCTTGCCGACGAAATCGCTATCGGCGTAGTCGGCATAGCCCATCGCGTCCCAGCGAAAGCCCTTCTCGTGGTCGACCGCGCCCAGGGATTTTCGGGTGTGGCTGTAGGACAGGCCTGCGCGGCCGGATGCCAGCTTTTCGAACGTGGTCGGCACGTTCTGATTGTTGGGCAGCGTGTCCAGGTCGGTGTAGTAGGCGGCGCTCAATTCCACGTCCATGCGGCGCGGAAGTTCATAGATCAGCGCCCGGTCGTACCGCGTGATGAAGGCATTGCCCTTGCGCGCCCGCTCCGTCGGACCGAACAGGTCGTAAAAATCCGCCAGGTTGTGCCAATAGCGGAAACTCCAGTTCAACTTGCGATACTCGAGATCGACGTGCAGCCGCTCCTCGGAATCGAGCGAGCTGTCGGGACTGTAGGAAACCGTGGCAGCGAGACCGTTGAGGCCCATCGGGTCCATGATGTTCATGCGATAACCCAGCGCCGCCGTATCCCGGTAGCCCTCGATGACCGGGTAGCCGGACATCACCTCCAGCTCACGGGGCGGTTGATACATGCCGCGGTGGGTTACCAGGCCATCGAAATCGACTTCCGCAGGCGAGCCGACGGCCCAGTCCCGCACCCCGGGATGCTTCTTCACGATCTCGTTGCCGAGAAAACGGATCGCGCTGAGATCCTCGAGCGGCACTGGCTCGATGACGCCGGGCTTGAAGCCATCGCCGGTGTATTCGAACACCAGGAGGCGGCCGTCCGGCATTGGCACCGGCCGGAACAGGCCAGTCTCGGCGTTACTCACCGCCTCGATATCGCCCGTGGCCACCTCGTAGCGGAAAATATTGGAAATGCCCGTGTAGTACGAGCTACCGTACAGATAGCGGCCATCCGGCGAAAAAACGAAACCCTCGGGCACCGCATGGCCGAAATCAAATTGCTGCAGCGGAACCCGTTCTCCATTTTCGAGTTCCTGGATGCGGTAAATCCGCAGGAAATGCCTGCCATCGATTGCCGCCACTGTGGCCGAAAACAGCGTTCCATCCGGTGAGACGTCTATCTCGGAGGGCACCATCCCATATGGCCAGGAATGGATGTCTTCCCATTGGTCGTAGGGTGCCGGGATGCGCACCAGCGTGACGAGGCCGTTCTGGTGCCGCAGGCCATACAGGCTGCTTGTGGTGTGGTCGAATACCAGGTCACCGATACGCGCATCCTTCATCAGCCGCTGCGGCTTGCCGCCGTCCAGGCTGACCGTCATCAGGTCACGGTATTCGTTGTTGTCGTTGGTGTAGAAAACGGTTCGGGTTCGCTCATCGAAGGCCAGTGCGGTCACCTTGAACAGCATCGGCCCTATGACGTCGGTGATCCGTCGGGTCGAGCGATCGTCGAGGGAGTACTCCCCGATATGGGCGACAACACCCGGGTAACGGAAGGCCGCGATGACACTGTTGTTACCCGCATCGATGAACGAACGCGAGATCGAGCCCAACCCCCGTTCCGTCAATGGTTCGATGTTGGTCAGCGGGTGTTGGCGGACGGTCTCGAGATTGGCCTGCTGAAATCCGTGCTCAAATTCGATCCAGTCGTCCCAGGCGTCTTCCAGGGATTTGCCGAAAACGTGCTGGAACTGGGTTGCGTAGTAGCGTTTGCTGTCTTCGTCCCGCCGGAGCCATTGCACGACATGCTCCGGGGAATAGTGGTAAGCGAGGTAGTTGAAGAATCGGGTCCCGTACAGGTACGCATTCACGCCAACCTGGAAATCGATGCGGGTGCCCTGGGAGACTACACCGAGGTTGCTGTAGAAATGTGCATCGTCACGGACCATGGAACGGAACACCATTTCATCGTAGGCACCTTGCGCTCGGCCGATCCCACCCGCCATCCAGGTTTCGAGGAACACGGCACTGCCCTCGGTAAACCAGCGCGGTGTGACGGCTCGGGGCGATGCCAGGTAGAACCAGAGTACAGACTCGGGATTCTCCTGGATCGGGGATGGTTTGCCGAGAAAAACCCGGCGCCAGAATTTGTCCTGCTCGTTCCACACATCGCTGCTCGCCACGTGTACCAACTCGTGGTTCATGGTCATGAACACGCGTTCGCTGGCGGGAACCGTCTCAAAAACGCGATTCAGGGGTGCAATGTCCAACTTGATCGAGTTGGTGGGTACGGAGCCGGCCGAAGCGTTCCCCTGGTCGTAGAAATCGGTCAGCAGCAGTGTAGTCTTTTCCCACGGCTTCCAGTCGAAAATGGATTGCTGGAATTCCATGGAATTGTGGAAACTGCGGCCTACGTGAGGCACGAGATAGGTTTGCAACGGATCAACGTAGAGCAGCCTGAGTTCGTCGGTCTCCACTACACTGAGCTCTATCGAGCCAGCACCAAGCTCACTCCCGACCAGAGCCAGCACGAGGAGCAAGAGCGCCCGTTTAGCCTTACAGCCGTGATTCACTTCTGTCCCTCCCTCCACGATGGCATACCCCGGCATCCGCCAGATGACCTATGGATGTTAATACAGCCCAGCGAACAAAAAAAAACCGCCTGCACGAATGCAGGCGGTTTTTATCGTTAAAACGTTCAGGTATTAGCGTTCAGTTGCGCGGTTATCCATTGCGTGGTCGCGCAGTCGGCCCACAAAGGCCGGGTCACGCAACAGGCCGGAAAAGGCCGGATCGCGCAGCAGGCCGCTGAAAGCCGGGTCGCGGAGTAGACCGGTAAAGGCCGGGTCGCGCAGCAGGCCGCTGAAAGCCGGGTCGCGCAGCAGGCCGCTGAAAGCCGGGTCGCGGAGTAGACCGGTAAAGGCCGGGTCACGCAAAAGGCCGGTGAAAGCCGGATCGCGCAACAGGCCGCTGAAGGCCGGATCGCGCAGTTTGTCGTTGAAGGCCGGGTCGCGCAGCAGACCGCTGAACGCAGGGTCGCGCAGCAGACCGGTGAACTTGTCGTCGCGCATCAAGCCGCTGAAGGCCGGGTCGCGCAGCAGGTCGGTGAAGGCCGGGTCACGCAGCAGGTCGGTGAAAGCCGGGTCGCGCAGCAGACCGCTGAAGGCCGGATCGGCGAGCTTGTCGGCGAACGCCGGATCACGCAGCTTGTCGTTGAAGGCCGGGTCGCGCAGCAGGCCGCTAAAGGCCGGATCGCGCAGCAGTCCGCTAAAGGCCGGATCGCGCAGCAGTCCGGAAAACGCCGGGTCACGCAGCTTGTCGTTGAAGGCCGGGTCGCGCAGCAGGCCGCTGAAGGCCGGGTCGCGCAGCAGGTCGGTGAAAGCCGGGTCGCGCATCAGACCGGAGAAGGCCGGATCGCGCAACTTGTCGTTGAAGGCCGGGTCGCGTAACAGGTCGGTAAACGCGGGATCGCGCAACAGGCCGCTGAACGCGGGATCGCGCAACAGGCCGGTGAATGCCGGGTCGGCAAGTGCATCACGGAAGGCTTCAATTTCCAGCGCTTCGATCATCGCCTCGTTGGTGACGAGCATTTCGAACTCGTCGGTCTGCATGAATCGCGCCAGCGTATCGTCACCCAACACGACATCGTCGCTCTCGATCTGGCCTGCGCGATAACGCTCTGCGGGAACGATGGTGCCGGCGGCATCTTTTCCGCTCGGCAGGTAGCTGTCACCCAGGAACATGATTGCACCCGCTGCAATGACGAGCGCGCCTACGAGCACCCAAATCTTTGCATTACCACTCTGTCTCATCTTCATCTCTCTCTCCTAAGTCTCCCTTCGCCAAATTTCCCCGCGCACGGCAATCAGCCCATTCAGGACTGATCCCGGTCGCTGGATACCACTACGGTGATCTGCTTCGCATCCACGGCCTGAGCGCCGCGGTCCTTGCGAAGGAATACCGCGAATTGCTGCCATCCCTGGTTCACCACACGCAAAGTCCCCCCGGAAATTGCAACCGAATCGAAGACCGGGTCGGCATCGCCAGCCGGCTGCGCGAAGCCCCCAAACAACAGGCCGGTGCCGTCCAGGCCCACTTCGATCTCGGTCCGTTCTTCGGACTCGAGATCAAAATTCATCACATATACGCCCTCCTGGTCGCGCACCGAAATCTTCCCGGAGAAGCCGTCGCCGCTAACCAGCAGGTCGTTCTTAAGAGGAACCCGTTCACCGGGCTCACTCGTCACCATCGTTCCGACCATTCGGGACGTGTCACCGTCCATCCCGCGCTCGGGTCCGAGTTCATAGAAGCCGACCGCCAACAGCAGTCCGGCCGTAAACGCCAGGCCGGCGGGCGCGGGCTGGAACGACGAAAACAGGGTGGCGAGTGAAAATGAGGGCTTTGCCGGTCCCGGCGACAATCGGCTCACAACCTGCCAGGTGAGTCCGGGCGGAGGGTCCAGCTCGGGAGCGTTGTCCAGGAGGTGGGCCAGTTTGCGCAGCTCCGCCTGCATGGTCCGCGCTTCAGCGGAGCCTGCGAGGGCTGCCTCGAGTTCTTCCTTCTCCGCGGCATCGAGCTCACTGTCGATGTTCGCGTTGATCAGGTTCAGAATGCGCTCTTCCAACATGATGGGTTCTGCCCCTCAGTGTACGCCGCTGGCCAGCAGTTGGTCCTTCATCAGCTGTCGCGCCGAGTAGAGTCTCGATTTGACCGTCTTTTCAGATATCTGCAGAATCTCGCTGATCTGCCGGTAGCTGCGATCCGAAAAGTGCCGCAGTACCAACACCGTTCTGTAGTGGTCAGGCAGCGCCATCAATGCCTCCTGCACCTGGTGTGCAAATTCGCCGGCCTCAGTCTCACGGTAGGGGCCGGGGCTGTTGTCCGCCGCAGACTCGTCGACCTGCTGGTGCCCCCTGTTACGCTTGGCCTGATTAATCGATTCATTGATTGCAATTCGGTATATCCAGCTGAAAAACTTGTACTTCGGGTCGTAACTGTCCAGATGTTCGAAGGCCTTCAGAAACGCTGCCTGCGTCGCATCGGCCGCATCCTCCGAATTTCCCAGTATCCGGTAGGCCGCGTTGTAGAGGGGTCTCTGGTACTCGTCGATCAGCGCGGCGAGCGCCCTTCGGTCACCGCGCAAGCACCTCTTGACGAGCACATGACCCCGGCTATCGACCACAAATACAGCCCAGCAGGAAAAAGGTTGGTAACAAAACTCAGGCGCTCCTGATCACAAACAGCTTGTCGAAGCCCGAGTAGCGGAATATGTCACCGATATGCGGATTCACATTGATCAGTTCGAGCCCGGAACGGCCGGCCATCAGCCGCTTGTGGGTACTGAGGAGAACACCGAGCCCGGCACTGGAAATGTATTCCAGGCCGCCCATGTCGAGCACGCAGCCGCCGCTGATTTCGTCCAGGAACCCCTGTGCCCGCGGCGCGCTCGCGGCATCCAGACGGCCGCTGACAACCACTTCGCCGCGCTCATTAATATCGATTTCAAACATCGTCCATAGCCCCCTCAGGCGCCATTATATTCCTGAACGTAATCTTACTGGTCCGATCGTGGTATTCGTAGTGAATCGAATCGGCCATTTTGAGGACCAGGTACAGCCCCAGGCCGCCCGGCGTCCGTTCCGACAGCGGTGCTTCGATATCGACGTCCGGGACGATGGTCGGATCGAAGCGCTCGACATCGTAATCCGTCAGGGTCACCTCGACCCCACCGCTGACAGGCCGCATCTCCAGTTGGATGTCCCGGTCGGTTTCCGAATTGTAGGTCACCATGTTCACGAACAGTTCCTCCACGGACAGGTCGACTTTCATACGCAGGGAACCGTCGATATTCTGCTCCTCGAAGAAGCGACCGGTGTCAGCGACGATCTGCTCGAGTTGGTCGAAGCTTCTCCTGTAGCGTTTCCTCATGATTCGTCCTCCGGCAGCCGCCGCACCAGTACGAGGGTGATGTCGTCTTCCTGCGCCACGCCCTGCCCGTGTTCGAAGGTGGCGTGCAGGATCTGCCGCGCGAGTTCCGCGACCGGCAGGCGGTAGTGGTATTCCAGCAGGCGGGCGACCCGTTCCTCGCCAAGCGGTGCGCCCTGGCGGTTCTCGAACTCGTAAATGCCGTCCGAGAGCAGCACCAGGACGTCGCCGGGCGCCATTTCCAGCTGCCTGGCCTCGCCCGGCTCGTCGATCTCCAGGATGCCGACCGGAAACGTGGTCGGCCGGTACCAGTCGCACCGCTGTTCGGCAGCCCCGAAGTGCAGAATGGGACCCTGTCCGCCGGAGTGGTAGCGAATGACGTGCTTACTCGGGTCGAGGAATCCCATGAAGGCCGTGACGAACCGGTCGTCCGGCAGGTCCTCCTCGAGCTGATTGTTGACGTGGCGGTACGCTTGGTCGAGATCGGCCCCGCAGCGGAAGGCGACGCGCAGCATGGCCTGCATCTGCGTCGCCGAGAGCGCCGGTCCGAACCCGTGGCCGGTGGCATCGCCCATCAGGATGAACAACTGGCCATCCAGCACGACGAGGTCGAACATGTCTCCGCCGGCATGGCCGGTGGGCAGGAACTGTCCGTGCAGGTCGTAACCCGGAACGTCGGGCATTTCGGTCGGCAGCGTGCTTATCTGGATCTCCCGCGCCAGCGAGACCTCCTCGTCGAGGCGCTCGTTCAGCAACAACGCCTCCATCAGTTGGGCGCGCTGCACGGCGACGGCGCATTGCGCCGCCAACGCGGAAGCCACGAGTTCGTCGTTGCCGTCAAAAACCCCGATGAGCTTATTCAGCAGCTGGAGCACGCCGACAGGCTGCTTCTCCCATCCCAACAGGGGTACATTCAGGACCGATTGCGTTTTGTAGCCCGTCGACTTGTCGACCGCGCCGAGAAAGCGGGGATCGCCATAGGCGTCAGCGACGTTGATTATCTCGCGGCCGGCCAGGCACTGGCCGACCAGCCCGTCCCCAATGGCGATGCGGGGCGGAAGCTTGATGTTGGGGACCTTCATGACGAGGTCGCCGCTGTCGGGTTCGTACAACCAGATGGCGGCCTTGTCGGCCGTCAGCACGGACCTGCCGGCATCAACCACCTCGCTCAGCATCTGCAGCAGGTCCAGCGGTTGAGCCAGTTTCTGCGCCACGTCCAGGATGCGCGCCACAGCGTCCTGGCCCAGAGTCGGAGTTGTGGTCAGCGCACTCATTGCAGGTTGGCGGGCCTCCATTCTCCGCGAAGGCCTAATGTAGCAGAGTTCGCGCGGCGATCGACAAAGATAGTATTTATCTATCGAATCGATATACTTAATCGATTTTACGAATAGTCTACCGCTGGGTATCCTGTCCTCGTTCGAAATCGCAACCGGCCGATGGCCGCCGCGTCACCCGAATCAACCGGAGGAAAAAACCATGCCGCAATCCGCAACGGCCACCGTGCCGAACGTTGTCTTCAAGACCCGCGTCCGCGACGAGAGAGTCGAGGGACCCAACCCGTTCCGCTGGCAGGACGTCGGTACCGACGACATCTTTCGCGGCAGGAAAGTGATCGTGCTGGCCCTGCCCGGCGCCTTCACGCCGACCTGTTCGAGTACCCATCTGCCCGGCTATGAAGCCAGGTACGACGAGTTCAAGGCGCTCGGAGTGGATGAGATCTACTGCCTCAGCGTGAACGACGCCTTCACCATGTTCCAGTGGGGGAGGCAGCTCGGTATCCAGAAGGTGAAAATGCTGCCCGATGGCAGCGCCGATTTTACCCGGCGCATGGGCATGCTGGTACGCAAGGACAATCTCGGCTTCGGTGCGCGATCCTGGCGCTACTCCATGCTGGTCGAGGATGGCGCCATAACGGCTCTGTTCGCCGAACCGGGTATCAGCGACAACTGCCCCGCCGACCCGTTCGAAGTCAGCGATGCCGACACCATGCTCAATCATCTCAAAACAAGGGCGAACTAACGGGCCCTCCCGGCATCATAATTTTTGGAGGGGTAACTGGTGCTTTCCAGGAGGTAAACCATGCTTCAGAAACTCGCAGTCGTTCCGTTAATGGCCCTGCTGATCGCGCCGGCAGCCATCGCCCAGGCCAGCGAGGCGACCCCCGAAGTATCCATGGAGGGCCTCGAACTGGTCGAAAAGGACCGGCGGGGCGAGATCTACGCCGACCCCGGCATCGACTGGAGCGTTTACAGCCGCATCCAACTCGACGAGGCGACGGTCGCCTTTCGCAAAAACTGGCAGCGTGATCAGAACCGCGCCCAGTCATTCAAAATCAGGACCGAAGACATGGAGCGCATCAAGCGTGAACTGTCGACCCTGTTCGGCGAGGTCTTCGCAGGCGAACTGACCGGCAATGGGGGCTACACGCTCACCGATGAGGTCGCCGAAGACGTGATGCGCATCGCGCCCCATATCGTCGACCTAGATGTCTACGCCCCGGACAGCCGCACGTATCCCGGGCGGACCAGGTCCTATACCCAGCAGGCAGGCCGCATGACGCTGCAGCTCGAAATCTTTGACTCGGTCACCGGCGACCTGATCGCGAAGACGAGCGACCGGCAGGAGGCGCCGCGCCGCAACTACATGCAGTGGACGACCTCGGTCACGAACCGCACCGAGGCGCGACGCATGATCGAGCGGTGGGCCACGGACTTCCGCGAGCGCCTCGATCAAGCCCGCAGCGAAGGCGGCGCCTCAAGCTGAGCGGAGCTGGTTCGCTCGATCCGTTACCGGGAACCTCCCGCCTCGGCGGGAGGTTCTC
>CALKKN010000291.1 GCA_937995275.1 uncultured Lysobacterales bacterium
TGGTTATCGAGGCCCTTCTTATCGCGGCTAAAGCCGCTCCTACAGCCGCTCCCACAGCCGCAATTACAGGCCCTTCAGGATGGCGTGGGCGGCGTTGTAGCCGGGCGCGCCGGTGACGCCGCCGCCGGGGTGGGTGCCGGAGCCGCAGAGATAAAGCCCGTCGACGGGGGTCCGGTAGTGCGCCCAGCCGGGCAGCGGCCGCATAGTCAGAAGCTGTTCCAGGCGGATATCGCCGTGGAAGATGTTGCCCTCGGTAATGCCGAAGCGCCGCTCCAGGTCGAGCGGCGTGATGACGTCGCGCCCGATCACGGCGTTCGGTACGTTAGCTGCGTAGCGGCCGATGATCTCGACCACGCGGTCCCCCAGCGCGTCGCGCTCGGAATCCCAGTCGCCGGCTGCCAGCCGGTACGGCACGTACTGGACGAACGTGGTCAGCACATGATGGCCCGGCGTCGCGAGATCCGGATCGATCGCCGAAGCCAGGACGCAGTCCACCCACAGCTCTTCCGAGATCAGTCCCGACTGGCAGGCGTTGTAGCAGCGCTGCGCGGCGTCGAGGTCCGGCACCAACGTGAAGAGCGTCCGCTGCAGCGGCGGTGCATCGGGGGGCATGCCGGCCACGCGCGGCTCCTCACTCAGCACCAGATTTACCTTCGCGCTGGGCCCGTCCATGACGATGGCCTCGACCTGCCGGACAAATTCCGGCTCCAGGCGCTCGCGGCCGACCAGGCCCAGGAAGGTCCGCTTCGGGTCGGCGTTGGAGACGACGATATCGGCCTCAAGCACCATGCCGTTGGCCAGCAGAACCCCGGTCGCACGGTTGCCTTCGAGGTGAATCCTCTCGACGTCCATACCGGTAATGATCTCGACACCGGCCTCCCGGCAGGCACTTTCCATCGCCCGGGTGATGGCGCCCATGCCGCCGATGACGTGCCCGGTGAATCCCTGGCGCTCGTCCTCGCCGCCGCTGAGCAGGTGGAACAACAGGCCCATCGCCGACCCCGGGTCGCGCGGGCCGCCGTGTTTGCCGTACAGGTTGTTGGCCAGGATCAGGCGCTTGACGTGCGCCGACTCGAAGTAGCGGTCCAGCAATTGCTCCAGGCTGCCGGTCAGTAACACCAGCAATTCCTGGATCTGCCGGCCGTTCAGTCCGAGGAAACGCCTGCCCAGGCGCAGCGCTTCCAGCCAGCCCGCCAGGCCGGTCGCCCCGACATCGGGTGGCGGCTCCAGGAAGAATGGCTGCAGGTAGCGGGCCAGGGCCTTCAGTTCGTCGTCCAGCCGGAAAAAGGTGTCGGCGTCCCTGCGGTTGTAGCGGCAGAGTTCGGCATGCGTCCTGGCACGGTCGTGCCACCAGGGCAGCACGCTGCCGTCCTCGAAGGCGACCTGCAGGCTCGGATCGGCGGCAACCATCCGCAGGCCGTGGCGGCCGAGTTCCATGTCGCGAATGACCTCGGGCCGCAGCATGCTGGCCATGTAGGACGCCGTGGAGACGTGACAGCCCGGCGCGTTCAGCGGATCGATTTCCTCCGTGACGGCGCAGCCCCCTGCCACGTGGCGGCGTTCGAAGACGCGGGTTTCGATGCCGGCCCGCGCGAGGTACCATGCCGCGACCAGGCCATTGTGGCCTGCGCCCACGACAATCGCGCGCTTACCCCGGGTTGCCGAAGGGCCAGACTTCGAGGCCGTGGATGGCATTGCGGATGTCCATGGAAAAATTGACCTGGGCGATGCGGCTGCCCGACCCGAGATCGTAGAGGGAAATGGTGGACGGCGAAGAACCCGCCGCGAACAGGCGGTCGTCGATCAAGCACAGGCCGCGCGCGAATCCCTGCCGCGCCAGTTCCTCGTCGCCCAGTTCGCTGTGTTCGATCTCCGCCGGGTCGTACTTCGGCACCGGGAACACCTTTTGCGTGCCGTCGCGGCCCACGTAGCGCACCAGGTCGGCGGCGGTATCGTTGAACAGCACACCGTCACGGTACGGCCGTGCGTTGTGCATCCCCATGGGCATGTCGACGAACTTCTGCACCACGTTGCCGTTGCCGACGTGCACTATACCTCTCGTGCGCATGCCGCTGACGAACAGGCCGCGCCGGTCGGCATGGACGTTGTTCAGGTGCAGCAGGTTTTGCGGCGGCGGCCCGTTGGCGCCGCCGGGGCCATTGATGCCCGTCGGGTCGTAGGCCGTCCCGCCGACCTCGTCGCCGTCGAGCGCAATATGCAGCGCCCAGAAAAACGCCTGCCGCTCCAGGTCGAAGGCCAGAATGCTGTCGCACGCGGTCGAGGTCAGATACAGGTGGTTGTTGAGCTGGTAAATCTCGTGGCAGTGCTTCAGGTAGGTGCTGCGAAATGAACGCTGGATGCGGAACGACTGGTCGTAGACGAACAACTCGTCGCTGGCTGCGATGTAGATCTCCCCGGCGAAAAAGGCGATCCCGCGCAGGCCGCGGTCCCAGCCGCGGCCCTGGAAGTCGATATCCGAGGTATTCCAGTCGACCACCTGCTGCACCTCCTGCTCCGCGAAGTCGACGAGATAAATGCCGCCGTGGCTGTCGCCCTGCCGGGCGCCGCGCACCACCGATGTGGCGATCAGCCGGGGCGGCTTGAAGTGTGTTTCGGGCATTCGTTCAGGCTACCGGACATGAGCGGAGAGATAGTATAGGCTATGCCGAAAACGTGGAAACCTTCCATATGAATCCTGCCCCAGGGGCAACTGCGGTCCGCCTGCGGATACTCGCCATCCTGGTGATGATGAGCTTTATCGCCTACGTGCTGCGGACCAACCTTTCCTTCGCCGCGCCCGAGATGATGGCCGACCTCGACCTCACCGAAATCCAGTGGGGCTGGGTGATGGCCGCGTTCACGGCGGGTTACACGATATTCCAGTTTCCCGGTGGTGTATTGGGCGACCGGATTGGCCCGCGCCGCATGCTGGCCGCGATCGCGGTGATGTGGGCCATTCTGACCGCCGCAACCAGCCTGGTGCCCGGGCGGGACGGTTTCTCCGTCGCCCTGATCGTGGGGATGCTGATGCTGGTCCGTTTCCTGGTGGGGGCGACCCACGCGCCGACCTTCCCGGTCGTCAACACCAGCGTGGTGCGCTGGTTCCCGCCGGGCAGCTGGGCGCTGCCGCTGGGCCTGTCGAGCACCGGCCTGACGCTGGGCGGCGCGGCGGGCGCGATCGCCGTGCCGCTGATGGTCGCGCAGTACGGCTGGCGGCCGACCTTCCTGATCATCGCGCCGCTCGGGCTTGTGGTCGCGGTGCTGTGGTGGCGCTACGCGCGGGACGACCCACGGCAGCATCCCGGCGTCAACGAGGCCGAGGCCGAGTACATCGAGGCGGACCGCGGCGACGTGCAGGCCGAGATCGATGCAGAGGCGGAGCTTGGGGGCGGCGGGCAGCCGGCCTGGCTCAAGGTGCTGAAGAACCGCGACGTGCTGCTGCTGACGCTCAGCTATTCGTCGATGAATTTCGTGTTCTACATCGTGTTCTCCTGGTTTTTCTATTACCTCGTCGAGGTCCGCGGTTTCAGCGCGACGGACGCGGGCCTGATCGCCTCGGCCCAGTGGATTGCCGGCGCGGTCGGCGCCACGCTGGGCGGCTGGCTGTGCGACCGGATGTGCAGGAAACTCGGCCTGCGGTGGGGCTGTCGCTGGCCGGTGATCATCGGCATGGGCGGCTCGGCAGTGCTGATCCTGGTCGGCGCCTGGCATCCCAGCCCCACCATCGCGGTGTCGGCGCTGGTGCTGCTGTTCTTCTTCAACCAGTTGAACGAAGGGCCGTACTGGGCGAGCAGCGTGGCGATCGGCGGCAAGCAGGCAGGCGCGGCCGGCGGTGTCATGAACACGGGCGCCAACGCGATGGGGGTCGTCAACGCGCTGCTGGTGCCGTGGCTGGGGGTGACGTTCGGCTGGACCGTGGCTATCGCCTCGGCCGCCGTGTTCGCCTTGGTCGGGTTGGGATTCATGCTGCTGGTCCGCTCGGATCGGGCTATCGCGTGATGTCGGCGTTCAAGGCCAGTACGGGGCGTTCCTGCGGTTCGGCGAGGCCGGCGCCAGCTTCGAAGCCCTTGACTTCATCGGGCTGAGCCACTTTCACACGGACCACTCGGCGGACCTGCCGGCGCTGCTGAAGTCGAATTATTTTTCGGACCGCACCCGGCCGTTGACCGTTGCCGGGCCCGGCATTCGTCGATTTCGCCAGGCAGGCCGACCTGCTGATCATGCACATGGCAATCCCGCAGGATGTCGGCGAGGCCGCCCGGCGACTGCACGCCCCACCGGACCAGATTGGCCGGATTGCCGCGGCGGCCGAAGCGAAAACGCTGTTATTGAGTCACTTCATGGCGCGCAGCCTGCGGAACCTGGACGAAAACCTGTCGCGCGTACGCAGACACTACGAGGGCCCCGTGGTCGCTGCCCGGGATCTCGGCTGCTACCTTCCCGTCGGCGGCGGCTGAGTTCAACGAACGCCGGGAAGCGACCGGATCCCGGTCGGTTCCGGCTGGAACAAACTCTTCACGTAGACAAACTCCATTTTCTCGCCTATTAGTTAAGGGTACGTACTTTCCCGGGCAAAGAAGGAATTGATTCAGGAGCGCACCGAGCCAGACTTCCGCGAAGGGGGAGCAGGAGCCTCCATGATGGCAAGGCCGTCGGGACCGGCCAGAGTATTGCCTCGCGCGATGGTCCTGACCTTTCTCGCGACTTTACTCCTGCAGTCAACTGCCGTGACAGGCGGTCCCCAGCCATCTGGTGAGCGCGCAGCGGATGCCGCCGACCCATCCCGGGACGACAGCGAGTTGGCCGAGGCAGACCACGATCCTTCTGTGGAGACGAACAGGTCGTTTCGAAGCGGTCCGCCCGATACCACGCCGTACACACGCCCCATCGTTCCCGAGGACTACGCGCCGGGAGGCAAGCCGGCCATTCCGCCGGGCGTCACGGTGCCGGCTCCGGATGAATCACTTCGCAAAAAGACCGACGACGAGTCGGACGGCGGAGGCAACGAATATAAGAGAAGGTTTCTTTCAACAACCACGTAGGAGGAGAACGTGATGAGATACTTTTGGAAAACAGCCTTGACGGCAGCAGCGGTCGGTCTGACCGGCGCCCTGCTGTTGGGGCAAAATTCAACCCTGAGCGTGCTGGAGAGCGTGCACGCGCAGGAGGCAGCTGAGGCGGAATCGATGACAAGTTACCCGCCCGACATAACCCACTACATCCGGCCCCTGGTGGCCGAAGATCTCGCGCCAATGGGACGGCCGGCTCTCGGGCCCAAGGTCCAGAGCAAGGACCCCAAGGCCGTGCAGTTGCTGGGCGCCGATCCCGGCATCTTCATGGTGGACGTGGTGGTCAGCGCGGGCCGGGGAGGCGCGGGCGTGGACACCGCCAACGATGGCGAAACGAGTATCGCGGTCAACCCCGACAACCCCGACGAAATCATCATCTCGGCGTTTTCCGGCAGCTACGATACGACCAACAGGACGGCGCCCATCTATCACTCCACCGATGGCGGGCTGACGTGGTCCTACGAAGACGAGGCCCTGAAGGCGCCGGGCTGGATCAACGGATGCCCCTGCGACTGGACCTGGGACTGGGGGATCAACAACGAGCTGTCGAGCACCATTCTGGACAACATTGCTCTTGACGACTCCGGCAACACCACGAATATCGTCAGCAATACCACGACGGACCCGGCGGACAGAACGGCCTATTCGTACTTCCTCAACCCCGCGCAGGCGACGAACAACAATGTGCCTGCGAGTTACGGCAACGCGGATCAGCCCTGGCTGCTGGTAAATATGGATCCGGGAGCGCCCGCCCAGGAGAACGTATACGTCGCTTACGACGACTTCAATGGCGCGCCGGACATGCAGGTCGCTGTCTCCAACGTCGCTGATCCACCCGATTTCACGTTCGACAGAAAAGTCGGTGAGTCGACTTCCGGCGTGAATCCGGGTATCCGCCTGGCCGAGGATCCCCGTACCGGCGCCATGTGGGTAATCTGGGGGCGTGTTTTCGAAGACCTGGGTGATGGCGTGAAAGACATGGATTACATGATCAACCGCAGCACCGACGGCGGCAACACCTGGCCTATAGATGACGGCTATGCTCCAGGGGGGGGAGCGCTGGCAGCAATCGGCCTCAGCACGCAGCCCCGACCCAAGTTCGGCACGGTCAACGCCCTGCTCGGCGGCACGCATCACGCGAACGTGGACCCGACCACGGGCGACCTATATTACGTTTACGGCAAGCGTGATCCGGGCACAGGCAACGATCGCCTCGCGATCCGGAAGATTTCCTCGGACGGCGGGGGCGGACTCGTGTTCGGAACCGAGCACTTCGTCACCGGCCAGGTCGAGGCGGCCATTCCCCAAGTCGCGGTCCTCGACAACGGCGTGGTCGGCGTTTTCTACTACACCTTCGACGGCTTTTCGGGGGACGACTTCCCGATCTTTACGGCGCACCTGGCGCTGAGCGACGACGAAGGTGCCAGCTTCACGGACTACGATCTGCTCACATTCCTCTCGTCGGCCAAGGACAGCGGGAACAACAGGCAGCGTGTTCTCGGCGACTACATGAACATGGTGAACGTCGGTAACTGCTTCTACGGCTCATTTACCGGCAACGGCGCGCCCTTCGGCCGCGTGGACTCGAATCACGATCCGATTTTCTTCAAGACCTGCCTGGGGCCAGAGATTACGGTTCCGGACGAATTGTCCTTTGGTGACGTGTGCGAAGGCGACGCTGCTGTTGAAGAACTCAACGTCTGCAACACGGGCACTGAGAACCTCGTCGTCCAGAGCATCGTGCCCTCGGGTACGGAATTCACCGTTGCCGGGTACACCTTCCCGATGACAATCAGCCCGGACTCCTGCGTCCCGATCTTGATTACCTACACGCCTGATGACGACGGTGTAGCCAACGAGGATCTAGTGATCGTCAGCAACGACGACGATTCGCCGACAATAGTAGACCTGACTGGCAACTCGCCAGTGGCGGAGATCAACACGTTCATCGCGGACAGCGGCGATTTCGGGGAGGTATGTTCCGGTTTGTTCCACGACCTGAACCTGACGATCCAGAACGACGGCGCCTGCGGGCTCCAGATCGACAACATTTCGATTACCGGTCTGAATGCCTCGGACTTCGAACTCCCGGACGGCTCGTTTGCCGGAACCATTATCGAGCCGGGTAACTCCTTGCTCGTTCCGGTCCGGTTCTCACCGGACAATTTCACCGATCCGAATCCGCGTACGGCCACGGTCAACGTAAACAGCAGCACCGAGAACGGTGACAACCTGGCGACCGACCAGACCCCGATCCAGGGTACGGTACCACCACCCGACATCAACGCCTGGATCGCCAATTCCGGCGACTTCGGCGCGGTCTGCAAGGGCGATTTCAACGACCTGGACCTGAACATACTGAACCAGGGGCGCTGCGATCTGACGATCAGCGACATCAACTCCCTCTGGAACCTTGTCGTGGTGCCCGACGATCTGCAACTGCCGCTGGTGCTCAGCCCCGACGCCAGTGTCCAGGTGCCATTGAGGTTCCAGCCCGAAGAGTGCTTCGACGAACCGGTCAACTCGGCCATCCAGATCGTCAGCGACTCCCCTGGCGAGGAGAACCTGCAGATTGGCATCAGCGGTGTCTCGCCCTGTCCGAACCTGGTGATCGATCCGGGCGCGCTGTCCGGCATCTACGCCTTCCCGGCGACGGTGGTCGACACCGAGGGTACCCTGGGGTGCTACTCCGAGCGGACTGCGGTCCTGCGCAACGAGAGCGTCTGCCCCTTGGAGATCACCGACATCGCGGCTGCGGGAGACGACTTCACGGTCACGGCGCCGACGATCTTCCCGATTACGCTGCCCGGGGGCGAGGAGACGCTGGAGGTCACGGTGCGCTTCACCCCGCTGGATGCCGGCGATCCGCTGTTCCCGGACGAGACGCTGGGCACGCTCACGGTGACCACCGACGATCCGGACTCCCCGGGTGAAGCCGAACTGTGCGGCGAGAATGTGGCGCAGAGCGGTGTCCGTGTCCTGGCGACCGACATTACCTCGGGAGTGCCGGTCATCATCGACAGCGTCGACTCGATGAACGTCAAGTCCAAAGGCAAGGGCATTCCAGGCCCGATCAACCTGCAGTTCACCGACGTCGAGCCACAGATGACGACTATCTGCGGCAACGACGTGTACTGGCACCTGGACATCGAGACGCTGCCTTCCACAGAAACCGAGGGTGGTGGCGGCAACAAGTCCAGCTATACCGTCAAGGCCATGGAGGGCAATCTGCAGGCCAGCCAGAACTTCTCGCTGGATCAGTGCGAACTCAAGGAATTCCAGCTGGAACTCCGGTCGGACGACGGCGGTGACGGCGGTGCCTGCAACCTTCTGCCGAAGGGCGAAGCCTGCGAAACCGACGCCGAATGCTGCTCCGGCAAGTGCAAGGGGCCGGCCGGCGGGAAGACGTGTAAGTAGTCACAACTCAACCAGGACGGATCGCGGGGGCCTCGGCCCCCGCTTTCCGTTCTGACCGGGCTGTTTTGCGAGAGCCGGCAGCTACCCGGCCCCCCGTCCGGGCGCGCTACGAATAAGAAGGGATCCCCCCGCGCGGGCGCGCGGGG
>CALKKN010000292.1 GCA_937995275.1 uncultured Lysobacterales bacterium
TGCCTTCAGCCGCTTGCCCGTACGCTCGATGGCGCGCTCCACGGACTCGAGGTCGGCCAGCGACAGTTCGGTATTGATCACCTCGATGTCTGACAATGGATCCAGCTGGCCGACAACGTGCACCACGTCATCGTCCTCGAAGCACCGCACCACGTGGGCGATGGCATCGGTCTCCCGGATGTGGGCGAGAAACTTGTTGCCGAGACCCTCGCCCTTCGAGGCCCCGGCCACCAGCCCGGCGATGTCCACGAACTCCAGCGTGGTGGCGACCACCTCCTGGGGCTGGACGATATCGGCCAGCACCGCCAGCCGCGAGTCCGGCACTTCGACCACCCCCACGTTGGGGTCGATCGTGCAGAACGGGTAGTTCTCGGCGGCGATCGCCGCGCTCGTCAGCGAATTGAACAGTGTGGACTTGCCGACATTGGGCAGCCCGACGATCCCACAGTTAAAGCCCATCTTCTCGTACCGTGTGAAGTTCTTTCATCGCCCCGGCCAGGTCGCTGCCCAGCACCGCCGGCAGGACCCCGACAGCCGCGGTGACCGATTCCCGGATCAGCGCTTCATCCTCAGCGTCGGGCCGGCTCAGCACATAGGGGGTCACGGCGTCCCTGAAACCCGGATGGCCTATGCCGATCCGCAGCCGCAGAAAATCGTGTTCCGGCAGATGACGGAAAATGTCGCGCAGCCCGTTATGCCCGCCGTGCCCGCCACCGGCTTTGAGGCGCGCGGTCCCCGGCGGGAGGTCCAGTTCGTCGTAGGCCACCAGCAGCGCATCCGGGCCGACACCGTAATAATCCATCACCGCGCGCACTGCCTGGCCGCTATGGTTCATGAATGTCTGCGGTTTTACCAGCAGGCAATCGAGGCCATGCAGCCTGGTCCGCGCGACCTCAGCCTGCAGCCGGGACTGCTGACGCAGGCGCACTCCGGCCAGGCCGGCGACCCGGTCCAAAAACCAAAACCCGGCATTGTGCCGGGTTTCAGCATAGCGGGCACCGGGGTTGCCGAGCCCGACAATCATAAAGGGCGTGCTCACGGGCCAGCCGTCGAACCCACGGGATCAGGACTCCCGTTCGCCGCCCTCTTCGCCCGGCTCGCCCTCCTCGGGCTCGGCGCTCGGGGCTTCCTCTTCCGGAATCTCGCCAAGCTCGTCGGCCAGGGCCGCCTCGGCTTCGGCCGCGGCCGCCGCACCGGTGCCCTGGTCGGCCTTGACATGAACGGCGTTCGCCACCGTCGAGTCCTGGTGCTCGCCGGGAATCGCCAACGCCGGAATCGTCACGCCTTCCGGCAGGGAGATTTCGGACAGCATGACCACGTCGCCGGCTTCCATATGCGACAGATCGACGGGAATGTACTCCGGCAGATCCTTCGGCAAAGCGGCGATTTCGACTTCCGTCATCTGGTGCTGGATGACCACGCCCGAAGCCTTGCCGGCCGGCGACAGCTCTTCGCCGACGAAATGGATCGGCACGGAAATTCGCAGCACTTCCTGGGCCGACACGCGCATGAAATCGACATGCATGATCTCCGGCTTGAACGGATGGCGCTGCATATCACGGATCACCGCCTGCTGCGTACGATCCTCGCCCACCTTGATTTCGAGAATACTGGCGTAAAAGGCCTCGTTCTCGGAGGCGTGCCGCAATTCGTCCTGCTGCAGCGTCAGCGAGACGGGATCGTGACGACCTCCGTAAATGATCGCGGGGACCTTGCCGTCTCGACGCAGGCGGCGGCTCGCACCCTTCCCCACGTCCTCACGGATCTCCGCGGTGACTGTAATTGTTTCGGACATTTCGAACCTCTTTTCAGTAAGCCCCGGACTTGCGGGGGCCGGCCACCGGCCGGACACAAAAGCGAAAACCCGACCCGCGACCAGGTCGGGCATTAGCGAACAAAGCCGTTTATTATAACTCAGGAATTTCGCTGAAAGAAGAGACGCGCCGTCTTGCGCGACAGATAAGGAATCTCGTTTCCCTTCTTTCGCCTTCGGCTCCAGGAAGGCCCCGCCGCCCGCAAGGCGCGGGCTAGTCCACGTACATGGAACTGACGGATTCCCCGTGGGCCATCCGCCGAATCGTTTCCGCCAGCATCTGGGCGATGGACAATTGGCTGATCTTGTCGCAGCGCCGGGCGTCTTCGCTCAACGGAATCGTGTCGGTCACGACCAGTTCATCCATGTCCGACTTGGCAATGTTGTCGACCGCAGGGCCGGACAGGACGGGGTGCACGCAGTAGGCGACCACCCGCTTGGCCCCCTCCTGCTTCAGCGCGCCCGCGGCCGAGCACAGCGTGCCCGCGGTGTCGACCATGTCGTCGACCAGCACGCAGCACTTGCCTTCGACGTCGCCGATGATATTCATGACGGTCGCGACGTTGGCACGCGGCCGCCGCTTGTCGATGATGGCGAGGTCGGCGTCCAGGCGCTTCGCGATGGCGCGCGCCCGCACCACGCCGCCGACATCGGGCGAAACCACCACGATCTCGTCGCGCCCCTGCCGCTGCCAGATGTCCGCCAGCGTCAGCGGCGAGGCGTACACATTGTCGACCGGAATATCGAAAAAGCCCTGGATCTGGTCGGCATGCAGGTCCACCGTGACTACGCGATCGGTGCCGACGGCCGAGATCATCACGGCGGCGACCTTGGCGGTGATCGGGACCCTGGCCGAACGGGGGCGCCGGTCCTGCCGCGCATAGCCGAAATACGGGATGATCGCGGTTACGCGAGAGGCCGAGGCCCGCTTCATCGCGTCGACCATCACCAGCAGTTCCATGAAGTTGTCGGCGGTGGGCGCACAGGTGGGCTGGATGACATACACGTCGCGGCCGCGGACGTTTTCCATGACTTCGACCATCACCTCGCCGTCGCTGAAACGTCCGACCACGGCCTTGCCCATCGGAACATTCAGTTCGTGCGCGATGCTGTTCGCCAGGGGGAGGTTCGCGTTCCCCGAAAAAATCATCAGTGAAGATTCTGACACTCTTCAGTCCCGTGATTGGTGTTCTGTTTTCCCCAGCCCGGCAGCGGAGTGGCTGGGACGGCAGGACTCGAACCTGCGAATGCGGGGATCAAAACCCCGTGCCTTAACCATCTTGGCGACGTCCCAGCAGATTGAAATCAACTTCTGAATGCGCCCAGCCTGTCGTGCAGTGGAGACCGGTCAACCCCGCTCACGGCGCGGACATTATATAAAGTTTTTATTTGATGTGCCGCGCTGATCGCCTGCGCCTCGTCGTCCATCATCAGAAAAATTCCGCTCCCGGGGCCGGTCATGCGCGGAATACCCCATTTCCGCAACGCCTCCAGGATCGCATCCATCGCCGGAAACCGCTTGCGGACGACGGGCTCGCAATCGTTGCGGCCTTCGCCGGCCAGGGCCGCCGCCAGGGTAATGGGCCGCGAATTCCGGACCAGGTCGGGGTCGGTGAAAACCTCTCGCGTCCCGATTTCGATACCGGGGAACACCAGCAGGTAGTGACGCCGACCGCGGCTGACCGGCAGCAGCCTGTCGCCAACGCCGGTCGCCAGTGCGCTGTGACCGTGCACGAAAACCGGCACGTCGGCGCCCAGCCGAACACCCAGCCGGGCCAGTTCCGGCAAGTCCAGCCCGCAGCCCCACAGGTGATTCAGCACCAGCAGCACGGTCGCCGCGTCGGAACTGCCACCGCCCATTCCGGAACCCAGCGGGATCCGCTTCCGCACCCGGATCTCGGCCCCTCGGTGGCAACCCGCGTGACGCTGCAGCAGCCGTGCGGCGCGGATCGCGAGATCCTCGTCGGCGGTCACCGGGTAGTCGGCCCCGGTGCGGGTGATCGCTGCGTCGCCTGTGGTTCGGATGCCGACCTGGTCACCCCAGTCCAGGAGTTGGAACAGCGTCTGGAGTTCGTGGTAGCCATCGGCCCGCCGCCCGGTCACGTGCAGAAACAGGTTGATCTTGGCCGGCGCGGGCCACAGCGACTCCGCGCCCTCAATCCCGCGCGTCATCATGGCTCGACAATCGCCACCTTTTCACAGCGATTTTTACCGTCCGGCCCTCCTGGCGGGCCGTCATCCTGAAGGGCATCGCGACGTCGCCTACCTCACCGTAGCGGCTGTATTCGATAGCCCAGCCGTCCTGTTGCAGGGCGCTCATTCGGCCATCCTCGTCGAGCGTCCGCCGCTGCACGGTTCCGGGGGCCGCCAGCCCCCGGACCCACCAACCCAGCATCTCGACGGGCACCGGCCAACCGACCTGTTCGCGCACCAGCGTTTCGACACTTGCCGCGCGATAGGTGGCGCCGTCGGCGAAGGTCAGCTCGGCGCTTTGCTTGTCAGCCAGCATCCGCCAGGCGCCCCGCCCCAGCGCGCCGTGGAAATCCATGCGGCTGCCCGCTCCGTCGCGCTGCCACCGGAACGAGCCGCTGCCGCCGTCCTGGTCGTCACTGACTGCCAGACGCCCCTCCAGTGCCCAGCTAGCGAGGTGTTCGAGGCGGGCCGAGCGCTGCTGGTAGAGGGGCTCGCGCTGAGCCTGTTCGGCGTCTGACAGCGGCGCCGTGGCACATGCGGTCAGCAAGACGGAGGCCGCCAGCGGCAGCAGTGAACAGACGCACAAGCGGAAATCAAAAAACAACGCCCAGACGTTCCAGGGTTTCCAGCAGAACCGGGTTGGCGCTGTCAACGGCCTGTCCCTCCCGCCACGTCTTGACCGCTTCTTCCTGTTTGCCGCTCTGCCACAGTACCTCACCGAGGTGCGCCGCGATTTCCGGATTGCGGTCGAGCTGCCACGCACGGCGAAGGAACTGCTCCGCCTCCTCGAACCGGCCCTGCTTGTACGCGACCCAGCCCATACTGTCGATAATTGAAGATTCATTGGGCTGCAAGATGTAGGCTTGCCGGATCAGCGCTTCGGCTTCGTCGAAACGCTCCGTCTGGTCCGCCAGCGTGTAACCGAGCGCATTCAGGGCAGCCGCGTTCTCAGGCTGCTGGCCCAGGATCACCCGGAGGTCCCGTTCGGCGGCGTCCACCCAGCCCAGCTCTGCGGCCAGCAGGGCCCGGGTGTAGAGAATCGGGATGGAATGCGGCAACTGCTGCACGGCTTCGTCCAGCAGCCGGAACGCCTGATCGCGGTCGCCGGTTTCGCGCAGAATCCGTGCTTCCGCCAGCCAACTCTCCTCGATGGTCAGCTCGTCGGCCTGCAACCTCAGGTCACGCAGTTCGCTCCGCGCCGTGGCCACATCGCCATCGAGGGCCAGCAACTCCGCCCGGCGGATCGCCGCCGCCAGGGCGCGGTCGCCGGACTTGATCCGGCCATAATAGTCGATGGCCTTGCGCCGGTAATCCAGCGCTTCCGCCGCCTGCGCCTGGTAGTACGCCTGCTCCTCAGGGTCATCGAACTCCATCGCCTCGAATTCTTCGAACAATGCAGCTGCCGCCTGGCGGTCGCCGGCGGCGATTTCGAACAGGATACGCGACAACATGACATCGGGCGTCTGGGTCATTTCCCGCATGATCCGGCGTGCCCCGTCGGCATCGCCGGTTCGGGCCAGAAGATCGGCGTACGCCAGGGCCAGGTCGTGGTCTTCCGGATCCAGCTGCCAGGCGCGCCGTATGTACTCCAATCCGGCTTCGGGCTCCTTGAGATTGAGCGCCAGCCTGCCAGCCCAGGTCAGGAACTCGATACGCCGGGGGTTTTCCTCAACGGCTTGCTGGGCCAACTCGAAGGCCTGCCGCAGATTTCCCGACCTGACAGCCAACTGGCTGCGCGCGTAGAACACGTCGCCGCTTGACGCGGTTTCACGCAGGCTCAGGATGTGCTCGAGCGTGGCATCGGCCAGCCCGGGATCCGCCGACCCGGATAGCAACCCGGAAACCAGCAGCCAGGCTTCGGTGGAATCCTCCATCAGGTCGAGGATGCGCATGATGTGAAATTCGGCGCCGAGGTAATCACCGACCTGCAGCATGGCTGCGGTGGCCGACTCGTGTGCGGCGACACTGTCCGGTTCGAGCAGCGCCCAACGGTCCGCGGCCATGACCGCCTCCTGCCAGGCCTCCGCGGCGAAGGCCACGCGCGTTGCGCGGCGCGCGATGGCGGGATCGTCGGACGCGATGGCGGCTTCGAGATATTCGCCGACGGCACCCTGCAGGTCGCCCTCCGCCCCGAGGTACTCCGCGGCAAAGACCCGGTACATCACCTCTTCGTCGGTCGGCTCCGCCAGCGGCTCGGCCGGCGGCGGCGCGGCGGCCGCCGCGACTTCATCCCCGGGCCGGCTCTGCGGGCCGGCGCAGGCACAGATCAGGGCCATGGCGAGGCAGCCGGCCAGGACACCCCGATACCGGGTCAGAACGGATTTTGGGGCTGCATCCAGCATGGGTGCACAGGATACGCGCTTGCCGCCGCCGAACCAATCCCGGCAGGCCGATTGTTGTGTGTCCGGCTTGATAATCCGGTTGCCGACCCGCAGAATCAGCCCGCAGCGCGAGACTTTTTGTCCATGCCTCTTTTTACGATAGGAATCAGCCATCACACCGCCCCGATCGAGATCAGGGAGAAGGTCGCCATATCCCGGGCGGAATATCCCGCCCGGGTCGGCGAACTGCGCTCCCTGCCCGGCGTCGAAGAGGTCCTGATCCTCGGCACCTGCAACCGCACGGAAATCTATTGTCTTTCGTCGAAGGATGGCAAGGAAGCACTGCTGGACTGGGTGCACCGGTCGAACGGGATACCACCCGGTGAACTGGACGAGCACTTCTACGCGCACGAAGGCGAGGAAGCGGCCCGCCACCTGATCCGCGTCGCCAGCGGACTGGACTCGCTGGTGTTGGGCGAAACGCAGATCCTGGGCCAGCTGAAAGAGGCCTGGCAGCAGGCGCACGAGGCCGGCTCGCTGGGGACGGTGCTGGATCGTCTGTTCCAGCATACGTTCGCGGCCGCCAAGAACATCCGCACCCGTTCCGGCATCAGCGATCACCCCGTGTCGGTGGCCTACACGGCCGTCGTGCTCGCCCGGCAGATCTTCGGCGACCTGGACCGCAACACGGTGGTGCTGGTGGGCGCCGGGGAAATGGTGAAGCTGTGCGGGCGCTACCTCCGCGACCATAATATCGCCAAGCTGCTGATCCTGAACCGCAGCCGCGAGGCGGCCGAGGAACTGGCGGAGGAACTGGAGGCCAGCGCCATGACGCTGGATCGGCTCGACGAGGCGCTCCCGAGCGCGGACATTCTGATCAGTTCCACGGCCAGCCCGCGGCACGTGATTACCAGGGCCGACGTCAAGGCGGCCCTGCGCCGGCGCCGCCACCGCCCGATGTTCCTGGTCGATATCGCCGTACCCCGCGATATCGAACCCGCGGTCGCCCGGCTCAAGGACGTGTACCTGTACACGATTGACGATCTCCAGCAGGTCGTCGACGAGAATATGCAGCAGCGCACCAACGCCGCGGAACTGGCCCAGGCCAATGTCGACGAGGCCGTGGCCGGTTTCATGCGTTGGTTGTACGGAATCCGCGCCGGGCGCACGCTGAAGCGGATCCGCGAGCAGTCCCACCGGTTCGAGACGGATCTGACGGATCGAGCGCTGAAGCGCCTGAATGCCGGTCATGACCCGGGCCAAGTGTTGCAGCAAATGGCCTCCACGCTGACCAACAAGATCTTGCACGCGCCCAGTACGCGGCTGCGCGAAGCGGCCGAGGATCGCGATTACGAGGTACTCCGGGCGGCCGACCGTATCTTCCGGCCCGAAGAGCCGGAGGACTGAGGCGTGAAGGCTTCGATTCTCGAGAGGCTCGCCCAGGTTTCCGGCCGCTACGAGGAGATTGGCCTGCTCCTGTCCGAGCCGGACGTCTTTTCCGACCAGAACCGCTTTCGCGAGCTGTCGATGGAATACGCGCAACTGGAGCCGCTGGTCGAAACCTGGCGTCAGTGGCGTGACACCCAGTCGTCCCTGGAGGATACGCGCGCCTTGCTGGCCGAGGCCGAACCCGAGTTGCGCGCCATGGCCGAGGAGGAAATCGCGCGGGAGGAACGGCGGCTGGCCGGACTGGAGCGCAAAATCCAGCTCCTGCTGCTGCCGAGCGATCCGCATGACGACAGCAACATTTTCCTGGAGATACGTGCCGGCACCGGGGGCGACGAGGCAGCGATTTTCGCCGGCGATCTGTTCCGCATGTACCAGAGATACGCCGAAAACCGCAGTTGGCGGATGGAGATCTTGAGCCACAGCCCCGGCGAACACGGGGGCTTCAAGGAAATCATCGTGCGCGTGGCCGGCCAGGGAGCCTGGTCCAGGTTCAAGTTCGAGTCCGGCACGCACCGGGTCCAGCGCGTTCCTGAAACCGAATCGCAGGGACGGATCCATACCTCGGCCTGCACCGTCGCGATCCTGCCGGAAGCCGCCGATGTCGAGGAAATCGACCTGAACCCCGCCGACCTGCGGGTGGATACCTTCCGGGCGTCCGGCGCCGGCGGCCAGCACGTCAACAAGACCGATTCGGCGATCCGCATCACGCACCTGCCCAGCGGCATCGTGGTCGAGTGCCAGGACGAACGCTCCCAGCACAAGAACAAGGCACGGGCGCTGTCCCTGCTGCAGGCCCGCCTGCTGGAACAGGAGCAGGCCCGTCAGGACTCCGAGCGGGCCGCGTCACGCCGCCTCCAGGTGGGCAGCGGCGACCGTTCGCAGCGTATCCGCACCTACAACTTTCCGCAGGGCCGGGTCAGCGACCACCGCATCAACCTGACGCTTTACAAGCTCGACGAAATCCTGGCCGGCAATCTCGACCTGCTGATCGACCCGCTGTTGCACGAACAGCAGGCGGCACTGCTGGCCGAGGTTACGGCCTGAGCCGGGCGCGGGCCCGACCCGGGACCGGAACCGGACCGGTGATCGCCACCGCGGCCGCCAGGTTCAGCGGCAGGAACGCCGCCAGCACGTCCAGGTTGTACTGGTGAGGCGGCAGGAACCCGAGTAACAGGGACAGCACCGCAAATCCCGCCACCGCCGGCAACACCACGGATCCGCGGCCCGGCCGCATGCCCGGCCACAACCACAGCGGGTTCAGCACCAGCACGTTGAGATTCAACCCCGCGGCCGCGTGATCGGTGCCGAACCAGAAGAACAGCATCGCGAGGCCGGCGCAGCCGGCCGCCAGGAACCAGGCCCTGGCCAGCGTGCGGGACAGCGCAGGACCGGCCCATCGGGACGCTGCCCAGGCAACGGCGACCAGCGCCAGCGAAGCCAGCAGGTAGCGCGGCCACCAGGTTTGCGGCTGCGCGGGCGGCAGCGGCAGCGTCGACTCGAAGAGCATGACGTCCTCCAGCACCAGCGGGGCGGACTCACCCGAAACCGCCGGGTGAAGGGCCGCCACGGAATCCGCCAGGATCTCCGGGATGA
>CALKKN010000293.1 GCA_937995275.1 uncultured Lysobacterales bacterium
GGATCCAGCCGGAGCACGTAGGCGTCGTTCGTGCCGCCCGCGCGGACATCCGCCGCCGCGACGTGCTCCGCCGTCTCGAAACCTTGCACGGCCGAGATGGTGACCGTGCCCGCCGGGGCGATCAGTTCGATTTCCCCGTCCGAGTAGAAGAAAATCCTGCCGTGCTGCCCTTCCGAGCGGACAGCGCCGGTTTCCGGGATGACGGGATGGCCCGCCGCGTCGACCACGTTCAGTCGCACCGGGGCGGCCTGTCCGTCGATTTCCGACCGGATGACGAGTCTGCCGGTCGGAACGCCCCAGTCCATCCGGTCGATGGCGATAGTGTCGATGGCCCCGCCGCTCACGCTGATGCGCTTGAGTTCCGTTCGCTCATCGTCGTTGGCCTCGGCGAAGTAAATCCATTCGCCGTCGTGGCTGAAAGCCGGGGCCAGCGGCAGGCCGCGGCTGCGGGTGAGCAGGACCGACGTATTCGGCTCGGCCAGGGCGAGCAGCCGCAGTTCCCAACCGCCGTCGAACGGCCAGGTGAAGGCGAGGTTCCCGCCGTTCGGCGAAAGGGCGAGATCCGACTGCGCGGTAATCCGGTCTTCCAGCAGGGTCGACACCGTGTTGGTGCGAGTGTCCAGCAAGGCGATGGAATCGTGGGTGTCCTGCTTGTTGAGGTAGACGATGGAACCGGCGTCCCCGACCAGGAGCGGGCGCCGCTTGACTGGCCTGCGCAGCACCTCGGCAGCGGCCGTCAGCTGTTCGCGCTCCCGGGAATCGACGGACACCCGCCAGAGTTCCAGCGCCCCGCCCTCGGCGGATGCGTAGTAGACGAAATTTTCGTCTGCGGAGAACACCGGGTCGAGATTGATGGCCTCGACGTCGACCAGGACCCGTTCCGTGCCGGACTCGAGATCGAGCGAAACGATGCTCAACTGGCTTCCACTGTCCCGGACGAACACGAGGGCCTTGCCGCTGGCGGACCATTCGGGCCGCGAATCCATGTCCCGGGAACTCGTGATGCGGCGCGCCGTCCCGGAGGCAATATCCAGCAGCCACAGCCAGCCCTTGGCCGAGAACGCAACTTCCGCCCCCGACGGGGAAGGAGCCGGGTCCATCGGGCCGGAATTCATGACCGGCAGTTCGAAACCCTCGAGGTAGACCTGGTGATTGAAGCCGTCGGCCAGCGGGTAGCGATTTGTCCACTGTGCACTCAGAGCCAGCGGCAGCAGGATCAGTGGCAGGATTACGAGTCGTCTCATTCGCATGGTGGTCAGTTGTCCTCAATGGCGCCCGATACCGACGGCGTCCTCGCCCATCGCGAGCGCTTTGAATATGTCGCTGCCGAATGGCAGTCCGCACATCATAAAGCAAGTTGTCGGAAGCGGCTGGCGGGGACCACCGACCGGGTTGATTACTTGAGGCGTGTCAGTTTGCCGCGGGTCCATTGTTCCTATCATGGGCCTTGCAAACCACTTGCACGGAAAGGGAGTTCGGGGCCATGCAGTCTGTCAAATCCATTTTTGCGATCGCCCCCCTGTCCCTGTTGGCAGGGTTGGCCGTGTCTGTCGCGGCGCCGGTTGCGGCGGACGAGGCCGATGCCGGCCTGGTGCGCGGCGACGAGATATACCGGGGCATCTGCGCCACCTGTCACGGCCCCGAAGGCGGTCCCGATCACGACTCGGCGCTGGTCAAGAGCCTGGGCGTGGTGCCCGCCAATTTTGCGGACCCGCTGTTCAACAGCCGCGAACCGATGTCGGACTGGAAGATCGTTGTCACGTACGGCGGACCGGCGCTGGGGTTCTCCGAGCAGATGCCCGCGTTCGGCGGGTCGCTGTCGGAGCAGGACATCGACGCCGTGCTGACCTACATCAAGACCCTCGGCGGAGAACACGATTATCCGGATGGCGACCTGAACCTGTTCCTGCCGATCCGCACCAAAAAGGCCTTCCCCGAGGACGAGTGGGTGTGGAAGCAACGCTATACCGTGAAAGATGGCGACAACGCCTGGCGGAACGTGTTCGAGTACGAATTCCGTGTCGGGCAGCGCGGGCAAGGCATCCTGGAGCTGACGCACGAGGTCGAGGGTGGCGATACCAATTTCGGCTACTTCGAACCCGGGTTCAAATACGTCCTCAGGCACGATCGCCGCAACGGCTTCATTCTGACGGCGGCCGCGCAGGTGGGCGTGCCGCTGGAAAGCGGCTCCAACTGGCTGTTTCTCCCGTACCTGGCCTACGGCAAGATCCTCTCGGATGCGTGGACCCTGCAAAGCCACGCCCGCATCAAATTCGACCTGGAAGACTCAGACCGGCACGTCGCGGAATTCGCCGGCATCGTGCACTGGGTGGACGCGCCCCGCCCGCGCTGGGTTTTCCCGGGCCTGGAACTGGTTGCGGAAGTGCCCTTCGAGCGCGGGGAGGAGCCGAACCGGAAGGAGGCCGTGCAGTGGTCGGTGCTGCCGCAGGCGCGCATCGGCCTGAACAAGCGCGGGAACATTGCGCTGAACGTCGGCGTGGAGTTTCCGCTCAACGATCGCGACCGCTATGACTGGCGGGCCTGGGTGTATTTCATCTGGGATTTCGCGGACGGCGGCCTGCGCGAAGGCTGGTAGGGCGAGCGTCGGCGTCAGCGCGTGACGGGTTCCACGATCAGGTAGCTGGTCGTGGTCGCGCCGATGTTCAGGGCCTCGTGCACGGTGACCTCCGAGGTCGACCAGTGGCCGCCGGCGGTCGTGGTCACTTCACGCTCACCGTCCGCGTCCGCGATGCGCAACGTGCCGCCTTCCAGCACGTATCCGAAGTGCGGGTTGTGGTAATGTTTCTCATGGCCGACGCCGGGCGGGAAGATGCAGCGGGCGACCCGCATCGAGGTGTCCTCGAACAGGATCGAGCACGTCTGCTGACCCTTCCAGCCCGCATCGAAGGCATGCGGGAGCCCGGCCTCCTGCCCGGCTTCCGCTGCGGCCGCGGCCAGTGCCAGGCAGGCCGCCAGCATGGCTGAAATCCATTGGTTCATCGAATTGTCGCCCCGCCACATCCACACTTTGGAATCCCGAAGCATAGACAAGCGCGCCGGCAGAGGCCAGCGGCCATTGACGGTACGGCGCAAGTTCGGCAGGCTGATCGCCCCATGAAGGAGTTTCGCTTCACGTCTTTCGCCTTCTGCTCCAATGCCGTAGCGCTGCTGCTTGCCCTGGTCCTGGGTACCCCTGCCGGCGGCTTTGCGGCGAGTGCCGAGGAAATGCGCGCGACCGCCGCCAGCTTGCAGGCCGATGCGTTGCAGGATGGCCTGGCCTGGGAACTGCTGGCTTCGCTAACCACCGACGTGGGGCCGCGCATGGCGGGGACGCCCGGAGACGCCCTGGCGGTCGCCTGGGCGCAGGACCGGATGCGCGCGATGGAATTCGACCGCGTGTGGCTCGAGCCGGTGGAGTTCCCCCGTTGGGAGCGGCGCGCCGAGTCCGCGGCGGTCGTTAGCCCGCGCCATCAGGTGTTGGCGGTCACGGCGCTGGGCGGCAGCCCGGCGACCGGCGGAACCCTGCGCGCCGGGGTGGTTCACTTCCCCGACCTGGCGGCGCTGGAGGCCGCTGACCGTGAACAGGTA